>CAZEIO010000101.1:0-7104 GCA_964512525.1 uncultured Halobacteriales archaeon | reverse complement strand
CAGACGTACGGCTGGAGGGCGGCGACGGTGGGCAACTGCAGGCGCCGACCGGTGACCTGCGGGACGAGCCAGTAGGAGACGGCCATCAGCGTCAGCGCGAAGGCGGTGCCGACGGTGAGGTGGAAGTGCCCGGGCACCCACAGGGTGTTGTGGATGAGGTAGTTGATGTTCATTCCGGCGTTCACCATGCCGGAGAAACCGCCGGCAGCGAACATGATGCCCGCCAGCGCGACGCCGGAGAAGGCCGGGCGGTCCCACGGCAGGGCCGTCAGCCAGCCGACGTACCCCTCGCCGCCGCGCTGGCGAGCGCCGTGTTCCATGCTCGCGACGACGGTGAACAGCGTCAGCAGCGACGGCAACAGCAGGAAGAACGTGTTCGTCATGGCGACGAACTTGAAGCCCTCGGGGATGCCGGGATCGAGGTACTGGTGGTGGAAGCCGGTCGGCGTCGACAGCAGCAGGAAGAGGACGAACACCACCCTGGCGAGCGGATCGGAGACGAGCCGGCCCCCCGACAGTTTCGGCAGGATCGTGTACCACCCGAGGTAGGCGGGCAGGAGCCAGAAGTACACGACGGGGTGGCCGAAGTACCAGAACAGCGTCCGCGTCAACAGCGGGTCCACCGTCGCGATCAGCCCCAGCGACCAGGGCAACAGGAAGACGACCACCGCTATCGCGACGCCGACGGAGCTGAGGTACCACAGCGCCATCGTCGTCAGCACCATGAACGACTGCAGTGGGATGCGCTCGCCGGGGTTCTGCGAGCGCCACTCGCGGTACTGGAGGATCCAGTCGGCGCCCGCGACCCACGACCCGACGACGAGGAGCGCGGCGCCGAGGTAGAACAGCGGGTTGGCAGAGAGCGGCGCGTAGAAGGTGAACAGGACGTCGGCGCTCGCGGGTATCCAGTCCACGAAGCCGGCGAGGATGACCGCCGCCGCCAGGAGGGTGCCGACCTGCATCGTCCGCACCCAGACCGTCGTCAGCCGGGAGTTCGTCGGCGCGACGTCGAGACTCCGGGTGTTCGCCCAGTGGAACAGGCCGGCGATGCCGAAGGTGGTGAACGTGAGCACCATCAACACGCCGTGGGCGGTCAGTACCGTGTAGTAGTCCGTCGAGGGGATGACCCGGAGCACGTTCGTCCGGTGGAGAGCCTGTACCAGTCCGAAGAGGGCGCCGCCGGCGAAGGCCGCGAAGGCCACGGCGAAGCAGGACCGCACGGTCGCCGCCGCCCGCGGGTAGCGGTCCACGAAGGCGAGCCGCTCGCGGGAGTCGGTCTCGTCGGTCGTCGCCTCCTCGGTGTCGGTCTCGGTCTCGCGGTCGGTGGGGTGTCCGGTCGCCATCAGCTATCGTCCTCCGTGTTCGTCCCGGTGTCTGCACTCGCCGCCGCGGCGTCGAACTCCGACTGCGGCACCACGACGAGTGTGCCGGCCATCGAGTGGTGTTGCGAGCCGCAGTACTCGTGACAGACGACGCCGTACTCGCCCGGGTCGTCGAAGGTGACCGAGAACTCGGCCACCTGTCCCGGGATGACCATCGAGTTGACGTTCGTCCCCGCGAGGTTGAACCCGTGCGTCACGTCGGCGCTCGTGACGTAGAAGGTCACCTCCTCGCCGGCGGGCACCCGGATCGGCTCCGTGGTCCCCGGCCGGAAGACGAACTGCTGGGCGACGACGTACACGTCCACCCCGCCGTCCTCGGCGGGATAGACGCCCGGTTCGCGGAAGTTCTCGACCGACTCGAAGTCGCCGTTGGCCACCGCGCTCGCGTCGATGGTCCCGCCGTCGTCGCTCACCATCGCCACGCCGGGGCCGACCGCCCCGTACACGATGGTCGCGATGAATCCGACGATGAGCACCATCGAGAGCGCGAGCCAGAGTTTCTCGAACCTGTGAACGTGCATCGTATCACCCCGTGATCGACGGTCCGCCGAGGAACTCGACGAAGTACATGAACACCCACAGCAGTGCGATGAGCGCGAGGTAGCCGAGCACCAGCGCCAGCGTCCCCACCGGGTCGTGGTCCTCGACCGCGACCGCCGGTTCCTCGGCCGGGGCCTCCGTCGCCCGGTCGCCCGCCATCTCAGCCTCGCGACGGCGCCGGTCACGCACCCCGAGGTAGGCGTCCGTCCCGATGATGGCGAGTGCACCGAGACCGACACTGCCGAGCGTGAGCACCACCAGCCAGTCCGACACCGTCGAGGGCAGTGGGATGCCGCCGCCCGTGCCGGCCGTGTCGTCGCCGCCGTCACCGCCGCCCGCGTCGCCGACGTTCCCGACGACGACTGCGCCCTTCATCCCCAGTTGCTCGTGGGGCTGGCAGAGGTACCGGAACACCCCCTCGCCCTCGAAGGTGTGCTCGAAGGTGTGACCCGGGTCGGCGACGAGGTCGGACTCGAAGGTGCCGTCCGTACTCACCACGTTGTGTGATCCCCCCTCGCCGGTCCACTCCCACGTGACCGTCGTCCCCGGCGAGACGCGAACGGCCGCCGGACCGAAACCGTAGGGACCGTCGCCGTTCTCGACGCCCACCGCGACCGTCACGCTGTCCTCGTCGCGGCGGTCCACGGTGCCGTCGAAGTTCGCGACGCCGTCGAACCAGTCGCCGTAGTCCGGTTCCGGCGGGGGGCCGCCGGCCTGCCCGACGACGACTGCGCCCTTCATCCCCAGTTGCTCGTGGGGCTGGCAGAGGTACCGGAACACCCCCTCGCCCTCGAAGGTGTGCTCGAAGGTGTGACCCGGGTCGGCGACGAGGTCGGACTCGAAGGTGCCGTCCGTACTCACCACGTTGTGTGATCCCCCCTCGCCGGTCCACTCCCACGTGACCGTCGTCCCCGGCGAGACGCGAACGGCCGCCGGACCGAAACCGTAGGGACCGTCGCCGTTCTCGACGCCCACCGCGACCGTCACGCTGTCCTGGCCCGTCCGGTCCACGACGCCGTCGTAGTTGGCGACGCCATCGAACCAGCCGCCGAACTGCTGGCCGGCGGCGACCGTGGCCGACGCGCCCACGGCGGCGGTTCCGAGGGCCCCGCCGCCCGCCCGGAGGAGACCCCGCCGCGTCACTGTCGGTGGTCCACGCTTCGCTCCGTGCATACTGGCTCCCTCGGGGCGTCGCGATCATAAGTCGGTGAGCCGGTTCCCAGACCCTGGGAACGGTAGCGAGAGCCTATGTACGGGCCGGCCCACGTCCCGGGCGATGATCGACCCACGTGCGTCCACGGCCGTGGCGCTGCTGGCGCTCGTTCCCGTCGGCCTGTACCTGTTCGGCGTGGTCGGTGACACCGTCGCGCTCGTCGCCTCGACGGCCTGCGTCCTGCTCGTCGCTGCCTCGCTGTACGTCGTCTTCGGCAGCGAGACCGCGAGCGACCGGGCACGAACGAGCGAGACGGACGGGGAGGTGTAGGCCGTGCTGGGGGTCGGCGTCGAACTCGGGGCCTTCCTCGTCGTCGGCGTCCTCGGCGGGGCACACTGCCTGGGGATGTGCGGGCCGCTGGCGACGACGCACGCCCGGCGCGCCAGCCGCGAGGACCGCCTCACCCTCTTCGACGTCCGCCAGCAGGGGCTGTACACCGCGGGTCGGGTGGGTGCTTACGCCGCCGTCGGAGCGGTCCTCGGGGCCCTCGGGAGTGCCGTCGTCGCCGGCGGGGCACTGCTGTCGGTCGCCGACGTCGTCCGGGGCGTCGTCGGCGTCGCTGCGGGGCTGGCGGTCCTCGCGGTCGGGGCGGGCTACCTGCGCGGCCGGCCGGTACACCACGCCGTCCCCGACGGCGGTGCCGTGAGCCGGGTGTCGGCCGCCGTCGGCCGGCGAGCCGACGACTGGGCGGGCGACTCCCGCATCGCCGCCCTCGGTGCCGCCCACGCGCTGTTGCCCTGCCCGCTGCTGTACCCCGCCTACCTCTACGCGGTCGCCCGGGGGTCGGCGGTCGCCGGGGCGCTGGCGCTCGGCGCACTCGGCGTCGGCACCGCGCCGGCGATGGTCGGCTACGCGACGGCAGTCGGGAGCGTTCCGGTCCGTCACCGCGCCCGACTCCACCGGCTCCTCGGGGCCGCCTTCCTCGCTCTCGGGCTGGTGCCGCTCTCGCACGGGCTGGCGCTTTTGGGAGTCCCGGTTCCGACCCTGCCGCTGCCGACCTACGGGGAGGTGCCCGCGCCGTGACGGACGCCTGCACGCTCTGTGACCTCCCGACGCCCGACCCGCCGGTGACCGCCGAGGGCGTCCCCGGCGGGTTCTGCTGTCGCGGCTGTCTCGAGGTGGCGCGAACCCTCGACGACCCCGCGGGCACGAGCGCCGAGGCGGCGCGGGACGCCGCGACGGACGACGCGGACGGCGACTGGACGGACGGCGACGGCGAGACGGCCTACCTCCGGGTGGACGGGATGCACTGTGCCTCCTGCGAGGCCTTCCTGGAGGGGCGAGCGACCGCCGCAGAGGGCGTGTCTCGGGCGGCGGCGAGTTACCCCGCAGACGCGATGCGAGTGCAGTACGACCCGGCGACGACGACGCCGGCGGCGGTAGCGGACGCCGTCGGCGGCGTCGGCTACCGGGCGGTGCCGGGCGACGAGGAGACGGCGTTCGACGAGAGCGAGACCGTCGGTCGGCTGCTGGTCGGCGGCTTCTTCGCGATGATGGTGATGGTCTGGTACGCCCTCTTTCTCTACCCGACGTACTTCGGCCTGCCGCCCGAGGCGCTGCTGTTCGACCTCCGGGGCGACGCCGGCCTGTTTCTCCTCGCGAACGTCTGGGTACTCTCGACGGTCGTCCTCGGCTACACGGGCGCGCCGCTGCTCCGGGGGGCCTACGTCGCCGTCCGCACCGGCCGGCCGAACATGGACCTCCTCGTGGCGCTGGCGGCGACGACCGCCTACTGCTACAGTGCCGTTGCGGTCGCACTCGGCCGCGTGGAGGTGTACTTCGACGTGACCGTGGTGGTCGTCCTGGCGGTCACCGTGGGCAGCTACTACGAGCGCCGCGTGAAGCGGTCGGCCCTCGGTCGCCTGACCGACCTCACGCGGGACCGGGTCGGGGAGGCCCGCGTCCTGCGCGGGGACGACGGCGAACCGGGAAGCGAGGGCGTGGAGGACGCGACCGCGGGATCGACGGAACGCGTGCCGGTCGCGTCGGTCGCGGCGGGCGACCGGGTCGTGGTCCGGGCCGGCGAACGGGTGCCGGTGGACGGGCGGGTGGTCCGCGGCGAGGCGGCGGTTGACGAGTCGCTCGTCACCGGCGAGTCCCTCCCCGTCCGCCGGGAGCCGGACGACCCCCTCCGCGGCGGGACGCTGGTCACCGACGGACGGGTGGTGCTCGCGGCGGCCGACGCCGACGACCGGACGCTCGACCGCGTGCGGTCACTGCTGTGGGGCGCGCGCGCGGCGTCGGCGCCACAGCGACTCGCCGACGCACTCGCGACGGTGTTCGTCCCCGTCGTCCTGGCACTCGGTACGCTCGCTTTCCTCGCCCACCTCGCGCTGGGGGCCGCGCCGACGGCGGCCCTGCTGACCGGGCTGGCGGTGCTCGTTGTCTCCTGTCCCTGCGCGCTCGGTCTCGCGACGCCGCTGGCCGTCGCCGCCGGCACCCGGGCGCTTCTCGACGAGGGCGTCGTCCTCGCGGACGGTGACGCCGTCGAGTCCGTGCCCGTGGACAACGTGGCGCTCGACAAGACCGGGACGCTCACGACGGGTGCGATGGTCGTCACCGACGTCGTGACGGCCGACGGCGTGAGCGAGGCGACGCTTCTCGGCCGGGCGGCGGCCGTCGAGGCGCGGTCGGACCACCCCGTCGCCGACGCCGTCGTCGCCGCGTACCGCGAGCGAGTCGCGGCGGAGAGGGACGCCCGCCGCGACCACCGGCGCGAGCGTGACCGGGGACCCGACGCGACGGTGGCCGACCTCGAGACGCACCCGAGCCGGGGGGTCAGCGGCCGGGTCGGCGGCCAGCGAGTCACCGTCGGCGGAGCGTCGCTGTTCGAGACGGCGACGGTGCCCGCTGCACTCCGCGAGCGGCACGACACGGCCGAACGGCGGGGCGCACTGGCGGCGTACGTCGGCTGGGACGGCCAGGTGCGGGGCGTCATCGTGGCCGGTGACGAGCCCCGGGAGAGGTGGCGGGGAGCGGTGCGGGCACTCGGCGACGGCCGCCGCGTCGTCGTGCTGTCGGGCGACGAGGGACCGGCGGTCGAGCGCTTCGCGGACGCCCCTGGCGTGGACGCGGTCCACGGCGGCCTGCCGCCGGCGGCCAAGGCGGCGGTCGTGGAGCGACTCGCCACGTCGGGACGGGTGGCGATGGTCGGCGACGGCAGCAACGACGCGCCGGCGCTTGCGGCCGCCGACCTCGGGATAGCGGTGGCGACGGGGACGGAACTGGCGGCCGACGCCGCCGACGCGGTCCTCGTCGGTGACGACCTCCGGGGTCTCGCCCGGGCGCTGTCGGTACTCGGTCGCACCCGGCGGCGGGTCCGCGAGAACCTCGCGTGGGCGCTGTGTTACAACGCCGTCGCGGTGCCGGCGGCGGTCGTCGGGGCCGTCAGCCCGCTGCTGGCGGCGGCCGCGATGGCGGCGTCGAGTCTCCTGGTCGTCGGCAACTCCGCGCGGTCGCTCCGGCCCGGCGACGACGACAGCCGAGACGGTGACCGGTCGGCCGCCGGCACCCGACCGACCGCGGGTCGGCCGGCGACGGACGGTGGTCGCAGTCGCGCCGAGGGCGGAGGTGATGGGGCGTGAGTCTCTCGGCCGACGACTGGCGGTCCCGCGGGCGAGGTGTCGCCGGACTCGGAAGCGTCGCCCGGACGGCCGTGGCCGCTCTCGGCGTACAGGCCGGACTCGGCCTCGCGTACCTCCTGGCGACGGACGCGGGCGTGGCCGCGCCGACGACGATGGCGATACCGCTCGTCTGGGTGACGGCCGCCGTCGTCGCCGTCGTTCACGTCGGCGGCGGCGCGGCGACGGGCGGCCGGCGGGTGGTCGCGGTCGCGGCCGGCGCCGCCTACAGTCTCGGCCTCTCGTGGACCGCGGGACTGGTGAGCGCCGGCACGGGTCCGGGCGTCGCGGGCGTGGCCCTCCTGCCGCCGTGGTGGGGACCGGTGGTTCGGTACCACGGGAGCGTCGC
>CAZEIO010000100.1:3274-7114 GCA_964512525.1 uncultured Halobacteriales archaeon | reverse complement strand
TTGACGCACGTCCCGCTGGACAAGGGATCGGGAGCACCCGTCCGCGGCCGGGAGGTGGTCTGTGCCAACCACGGCGCGATGTTCGACGTTCGGTCGGGGCAGTGCACGCACGGTCCCTGCGAGGGCGCGGTCCTGACGAGCGTCGCCGTGGCGGTGCGCGACGGCGCGGTCGTCCTCGTGGACGACGAGTTCGACTACCTCGGGCGGGGCGCGGCCGAGGGCGACGGCGACCGCACCTCGACGTCGAACGTCGAGTGGTGACGCGGCGTCACAGACGAGGGGGAACGCTCTTGGCCGCGACGGCTCACTCCCCGGTGATGGAGACCACCCACCGCGTCGCCGTCGGTGACGCGCGGGCCCTGCCGGACGTGGCCGACGACTCGGTCGAACTCGTCGTCACGTCGCCGCCGTACCCGATGATCGACATCTGGGACGACCTCTTCACCACGCTCGACGACCGGGTCGAGTCGGCGCTCGCGGCCGACGACGGCGACCGGGCGTTCGACCTGATGCACGCTACCCTCGACCCCGTCTGGGACGAGGTGGCCCGGGTGCTGACCGACGGTGGCGTCGCCTGCGTCGTCGTGGGTGACGCGACGCGGACGCTCGACCGCTTCCGAGTGTACCAGAATCACGCCCGGATAGCGCGGGCGCTGGCGGAGCGGGGTCTCGATCCGCTACCGAACGTCCTCTGGCGTAAGCCGGCCAACGGCGCGGCGAAGTTCATGGGGTCGGGGACGCTCCCGCCGAACGCCTACGTCACGCTCGAACACGAGTACGTCCTCGTCTTTCGCAACGGGTCGCGACGGTCGTTCGACCCGGGCGACGAGGCGCGCTACGAGTCGGCGTTCTTCTGGGAGGAGCGCAACGAGTGGTTCTCGGACGTGTGGACGGACGTCCGGGGGGAACTGCAGGCGCTCGCGAGCGCCGGTCGCGACCGCTCGGGTGCCTTCCCCCTCGAGATACCGTACCGACTGGTCTGCATGTACTCCACGTACGGCGACCGGGTGCTCGACCCGTTCTGGGGCACCGGCACGACGACGGTTGCGGCGATGGTCGCCGGCCGACACTCCGTCGGCGTCGAACTCGACGCCGACCTCGTCGCCGGCTTCGACGACCGGGTCGCCGACGTGCCCGTCCTCTCGCGGTCGGTGGCGCGGCGGCGACTGCGAGACCACGCCGCTTTCGTCCGGCGTCGCCGCGACGACGGGGAGACGTTCGCCCACCGTGCAGAGCACTACGAGACGCCGGTGATGACGAAGGCAGAGCGGTCGCTCCGCCTGTACACCGTGGACGACGTGTGCGAGACCGCGGAGGGCTACCGGACCACGCACGTGCCGGTCGAAACGATGCCGCCGGCCGACGGCGACGGCCGCACGGCGTAGCCGCGCCGACCGGACTCACTCTACGCGGAACACGGGTTCCCGGACGGACTCGCTCCGGCAGTCGGGACAGCGCGAGGGGCGGTTGACCAGGTCGTCGAAGTCGTCGAAGCCACAGTCCTCGCACTCCGGCGGTGCCACGAGTAACTGCTCGTCGGCGTGTTCGAGTGACCGAGACAGGTGCTCGACGTGGTCGGCCGCGACGGCGGCTGTGACGTCGAATTCGTCCGCGAGGGCGCCGAGCGAGGCCGGTTCGGCCCGTAGGTGGTCGTGGATGCGCTCTCTGGTGGTCGAGTCAGCCTCGCGCATACCGGGGTCACGCGGTGGGGGCACAAAACCGCGACGCCCGGCGTCCGGCGGCACCCTTTTTGCCCGCCGGACCTCCGACGCCTCCATGCAGTCGAGCACACGCGGTGGTCGAGATGGTTGAGGCAGACGACCTCGTACGCGGAGCGGTCGGAGCGGCGATAGTGGTCGTCGTCGCGGCGGTCGCCGCTGCGGCTGGCTTCGCTCTGTTCGTCGTCGCGCCGGGTGTCGTGGACGCCGACCACCGCCTCGGCGTCCTGTTCGGGGTGGTGCTCTCGCTGGCCGTCGCCCTCGCGGGCGTCCGACTCGGGGGCAACGTCGCGGGGTCGGTGCTGTCCTCGTACAACGTCGGCGAGGTCGCCGTCGAAGGGCCCATCACCCGCGACGGCGGCGGGGGCCCGCTCCCCTCCTCGCCGACCGGCACCGGCGCCGACGACATCGTCGAACAGATAGAGCGGGCGGACGCCGACGGCCAGACCGAGGCGCTGTTGCTCCGCCTGAACACGCCGGGCGGCCAGATCGTTCCCAGCGAGGACATCCGGCTGGCAGCCGCCGAGTTCGACGGCCCGACGGTCGCCTACGCGACGGACACCTGTGCGTCCGGGGGCTACTGGATCGCCAGCGGCTGTGACGAACTCTGGTCGCGCGAGGCGAGCGTCGTGGGCTCCATCGGCGTCATCGGCTCGCAGGTCAACGCGAAGGAACTCGCAGACCGCGTCGGTCTCTCCTACGAACAACTCACCGCCGGCGAGTACAAGGACAGCGGGACGCCGCTGAAGGAGTTCACCGACGACGACCGGGCCTACCTCCAAGGCCGGATCGACGACTTCTACGACCTGTTCGTCGAGACCGTCACCGAGGGTCGTGACCTCTCGGCCGAGACCGTCCGCGAGACGGAGGCCCGCGTGTACGTCGGCCGAGAGGCCGCGGACCTCGGTCTCGTGGACGAGATAGGCACACGCGAGGACGTCGAGGACGCACTCGCCGAGCGCATCGGTGCCGACGAGGCGACGGTACGGACGTTCGAGCCGTCTCGGGGCATCGGTCAGCGACTGCGCGGCGGCGCGGCGGCGGTGGCCTACGCACTCGGAGCCGGCGCCGCGAGCGTCGTCGCGGGCGACGGGGACGGCGTCGAGTTCAGCGTGCGACGGTAGCGGCCCCGTCCGGTGCCCCCTCGGATCGCCCGGAGCGACCGCCGCGACGTATCGCGCCGACGGTCTCTCGGTCCTCACTCCCCGCCGTCGCCGTCGCGACCGGGGCCGAACAGTATCAAGAGGACGAGCACGAGGACGACGATGCCGACGAAGACGGCGGCGAAGGAGAAGCCGGCTCCAGCCCCGCCGTCGGTCGCTCCGTCGGCGGCGGCGGGCGTGGTCGTCGGCGTCGGCGTCGCCGTCGGCGTGCTCTGTCGTGTCGGCGTGGCGGTGACGGTCGCGGTGGTGGTCTGGGTCCGCGGCGTCGGGACGGTGACGGAGACCACCCGGCTGACGGCGGCGCCCTGCAGGCGGTAGGGGGGGTCACCGTCGTCGAGGACGCCGTCGCCGTCGTCGCGCCGGAGCGTGACGACGAACTCCTGTTCGCCCAGCGGCGGCGTCTCCTCGAAGGTGAGGGTGAGGCCCTGGTAACTGCCCGGCGAGAGGCGGTCGCTGGCGACCACTCGCTTGCCGTCGAGGGTGGTGACGACGACGTAGCCGCCGTCCGGGAGGGTGACGGAGTCGAGCGTCAACGCCTCGTACGTGGCCGAGGCGTCGGGCGAGACGCGGGCCCGCGGGACCACCTCGCCGGTGACGCGGTCCCGGACCACCGGCCCCTGTTCGACGGTGACGGTGAACCTCTGTCCGGTGGGCAGGCCGGAGAAGTCGAAGGTGGCGACGAACCGGCCGTCACGGACCGTCACCCGTTCGGAGAGACGGAAGGCTGGCCCGGAGACGTTCTCGACGGTGACGGTGAGCCGGGTCCCGTCCGGTAGGGTCGAGCGGCCGGTCAGCTGACGACCGGCGGCCTGCTGGACCCGCAGTGGCTCCTCGTCGGTGACGATGGCGATACCGTCCGGGAAGAGACCGACCTCGACGGAGACGGTGTCGGTCACCCGGGTATCGGGGACGACGAACTGCAGGTCGTACTCGCCGGGACTGACGCCCGTGAAGTCGGC
>CAZEIO010000100.1:0-3174 GCA_964512525.1 uncultured Halobacteriales archaeon | reverse complement strand
CGGGGACGACGAACTGCAGGTCGTACTCGCCGGGACTGACGCCCGTGAAGTCGGCCTTGAACGACTCGACGGGACGGGCGTTCCGCACGACGAGTTCGGCGTCGCCGTCGCCGCCGCGCCGGCGGCTCCGGCCGCCGGGAGCGCCACGACCCCGGCCGAGGCGACGACCAAGACGACGGCCACGAGTGCGACCCTCGCGACCGACCGCCGCGGTGCCCGGCACTCTCGCATCGCCCCCGTATTCACTCCCCGGTTCCCCATTCGTTTCGGTCTCTGCAGGCGGCGGTATGTGCCTTGTGTTGCCGAGCAGCCGGACCGGGTGGTATTTTTACGCGCTCGGACCCTACGGGGGGCCGTGACGACGCTGGTGGCCTGCGTGGATCGGTCGAACGACGTGGGGCAGGCCTCCGGTCGCTCCACGCCGGTCGTCGGTCGCGCGGCCGTCGAGTCCCTCGTGACCGAGGTGGGGGTCGCGGACCCGGAGGACTCCAGTGTCAACTGCATCTTCGAGAGCCTGCGGGTCGCCCGCGACCTCGAGGCCGAGGGCGAGGACGCCGTCGTCGCCGTCATTTCGGGTGACGGCGACTCCACGGTGGGAGCAGACCGCGCCATCGCCCGCGGCATCGACGAGGTAGTCGCCGACTGCGACCCGGACGCGGCGGTGGTCGTCATCGACAGTCCCCGCGACGAGCGTCTCGTTCCCATCGTCGAGTCGCGGGTGCGCGTGGACTCCGTGGACCGCGTGGTCGTCCGGCAGGAACAGGACATCGAGTCCACCTACTACCGCCTGAAGCAGTTCCTCGCCGACGAGGAACTCCGCCAGACCGTCCTCGTCCCGCTCGGCGTCGCACTCGTCGTCTTCCCGGTGCTCTCCTTTCTCACGCAGACGGCCGTCGCCGTTGCGACCATCACCGCCGTCATCGGCGTCTTCCTGCTGTACAAGGGCTTCGGCGTGGACGAGGTGGCCGTCGGCCTCGCGGCACAGGCCCGCGACGCGGTGTACTCCGGGCAGGTGTCGGTCGTCACCTACGCGGTCGCGGGGGGACTGACGCTGATCGGCACCTTCGCCGGTGCCTTCGCCGTCGACGGCGTCCAGGCCGGGGGCCTGCTGTTGCCGGTGATGGCGTTCGCCTACGGGTCCGTGCCGTGGGTGGCCGTCGCGGCCCTCACCGCCTCGTTGGGCCGACTCCTCGACGAGGCCATCGGCACCGGCGAACTGACGAACGCCTACCTCAACCTGCCCTTCCTCGCGCTCGCCATCGGTCTCGTGGTCCGTGGCTTCTCTGGGTGGTTCCTCGAGCGTGGCGGCCAGCTCTCCGCCGTCGTCGTGCCTCGCGTGCAGGTGGGGTCGCTGTCGCTGGCACAGACTGCACTCTCGCCCATCGAGCGTCTCGCCGCCTTCGTCGTCGCGGCGCTTCTCGTCGCCTTCCTCGGTGCGCGGGTCGCCGCCTACCTCTCCGGGACGCCCATCGAGGAGACGGACCTCGTCGGGACTGGCGACGAGCCCTGACCCGGTGCCGACGGGCGGATACACCGCAGACCGTATGTCGCTCCGTCGCCTGCGGACCGCATGGCCCACGCCGACGCCGAACCCGACCCCCCGGCGACCGACGGTCCCTGGGTGGGACTGTTCTCCGGCGGGAAGGACTCCTCCTTCGCCGTGTACCGTGCACTCGAACGGGGGCTCCCCGTCGAGCGACTTCTGACGGTCCACCCCGGCGAGGAGTCGTACATGTACCACGTGCCCGAGACCGGTCTCGCGAGTCTCGCCGCCGAATCCATCGGTATCGAACACGTGGACGTCCACCCGGAGGACCTGGCGGGTGAGACGGGCCAGGACTCGGCGGCGCGGGGCGACCGCGAACTCGAACCGCTGGAGGCGGCGCTGCGGGACCTCGACGCCGAACTCGGCATCGGCGGCGTCACCGCCGGCGCCGTCGCCAGCGAGTACCAGACCTCACGCATCCGGGGACTGTGTGACCGGCTCGGAATCGGCCTGTTCGCCCCCATCTGGCAGCGCGACCCGTGGACCGTCGCCGAGGAGATGCTGGCGGCGGGCTTCGACACCCGCATCGTCCGGGTCGCGGCCGCCGGTCTCGACGAGTCGTGGCTCGGCCGTCGCCTCGATACGGACGCCCTCGCCGACCTCCGGACGCTGCACGAGGACCACGGCGTCCACCCGCTGGGCGAGGGCGGCGAGTTCGAGACGCTCGTCGTGGACGGCCCCCACATGAGCCGCCCCATCGAGTTCGAGTACGACGTGGCGTGGCACGGTACCCACGGCCGCCTCCACGTCACCGAGGCGTGGCTCGGCGACCGGGCGTGACCGCAACCGGACCACCGACACCCGCTCCGTGCCGCCCGTGGCCGCCGATACGCGCGACTTTTGACGCTCGCTCCCCGACGACAGTCCATGAGCAAGGTCAGCATCGGGCTCCGCGGCTGGCGCTTCGACGAGGACGCGGTGTTCACGCCCGACGGCGACTACCGGCCCTTCGACGAGATGGACCCGGACACGCGGCGCCGACTCGTGCGGCTCTCGGTCGTCCTCGACGCTCCCTGCGACGCCTGCTGGCTCCTCGCGGACGACGCCGACGACGGCGAGACCGAGACGGCGGCGTACGTGTACGGCGAACCGCTCGCCGAGGTGTTGCTCTGCGAGACGCACGAACCCGACTTCGTGTACTGGTTCCGCGAGGCCGGTGGCGACCGCTACGCCGGGACCGACGACTTCGACGACCGCTTCCACGAGTGGTTCCTCGACGGCGGCCGCGCTCCCGACGGCTACGGCGGCATGGAGTACGTCGAGGCCGAGTCGGCGGACGTACCGGACCCGCCGACGCCCGACCCCGAGGCGGTGCCCGAACTGCAGGACCACCTCGGCCAGGACACTCCCGGCGAGCGCATCGACTTCCGGCGGGGGGTCGTCGAGAAACTCGACGAGGACGACGAGTCGTGAGCGGTGAAGACACCGGCGACGCTCGCCCGGTCGCCGACGAGACGACAGACGGCAGTGCCGACGACCGTTCCGGTTCTGCCCCGGACGCGCCCGCCGTCGCCGTGGTGGACGCGAAGACGCCGGGCAACGTCGGCACCATCGCCCGGTCGATGAAGAACTTCGGATTCTCGGAGTTGCTCCTCGTGGACCCTCCCGAGCTGGAGCCCGACGGCGAG
>CAZEIO010000099.1:0-7185 GCA_964512525.1 uncultured Halobacteriales archaeon | reverse complement strand
TCGACCTCGTAGGCCTCCGGGGGGCGGTAGTTCGGCGGGTCGGCCATCGACTCGAGGCGCTCGCGGTGCTCGGCGTCGAGGACGAACGCGGGATGGAGTCCCGACACCGAGGTCACCTCGTAGATGCCCCGGTCGAGGGCGTGTTCGACGATCCGGCGGGACTCATCGGGCGTCTTCGTGAAGCCGCCGTGGTCGCCGTCGTGGTCGGACTCGAACCGCTGGGCGGCGTCCTTGAAGTTGCAGAACAGACAGCCCGTGTCACAGGCCGTCGTCACGTTGTTGTTGAGGTTGGCGACGAAGGTGACGTCGTCGCCGACGACCGCCGCCCGGCGCCGGTCGGCGGCCTCGAGGACTCGCTCCTTCCGGTCGCGGTCGATGCCCTCGCGGTCCGTCCCCGTCGTGATGAGTTCGATTCCGTCGGCGACGGTGAGACGCTCGCCGGCGCGGGCCTTCCGCAGTGCGTTCTCGAAGGACTGGTCAGTCTCCGGGATAACCGTGAAGTCGAGGTCGTCACTCTCGCCGCCACCGCCGGCCCTCGCGTCGGTCGGTCCGGTCCCGGCCATCACTCTCTACCCGTCTGGGCGGCCGAGACATAAGAGTAGTGGACGGCGACACCCTCGCCGCCGGTCCCGTGGGCTTTTGTCCCCCGCGACTGGCACTCGGGTATGCCCCCTGCCGACGCGAGCGACGAGGCTGGCGCCACGGGCAGCGTCAAGCGTGTGAGCGTGGACCGACCGCCGGGCACCGACGGTGCCGTCGCCGGCCGCGGCAGTTTCCACTTCTCCGACCGCTACTCGGTCTTCGACTGGGGTCCGATGCCGGACGAGATTCCGGGCAAGGGTGCCTCGCTCTGCACCACCGGCGCCCACACGTTCGAGACGCTCGAGGACCGTGGCGTCGCCACCCACTACCGCGGCGTCCGTGACCCCGAGACGGGGACCGTCGGACGGCTCGCCGACTGCGCCGCTGCGCCGACGGAGATGGCCGTCGATATCGGACGCGTGCCCGACCTGCCGCGGATGACGACCGGTCGGGATACCGACGCCCGGTACGACTACGACGCCTACCACGCGGCCGCCGGCGACTGCTTCGTCGTGCCGCTGGAGGTGGTCTTCCGCAACCGCGTACCGCCGGGGTCGAGCCTCCGGCGGCGCAGCGACCCCCGGGACCACGGTCTCGACCGCGAGACGTGGCCCGACGGCGTCGTGGACCTCCCCGACCCCGTCGTCGAGTTCTCCACGAAGTACGAACCCACGGACCGCTACCTGGACCGCGAGGCGGCCGACCGCATCGCCGGCCCGGCGGCCGTCGCCGACCTCGCGGCACTCGCCCGCGCCGCCAACGCGGCCGTCACCGACCTCGCGAGCGACGCCGGTCTCGTCCACGAGGACGGCAAGATAGAGTGTCTCTGGGTCGCCGGCGACCTCCGCGTGGCCGACGTGACGGGGACGCTCGACGAGAACCGCTTCACCGCCGACGGGGTGGCCCTCTCGAAGGAGGTGCTCCGCGAACACCACCGCCGCGAACAGGGCGACTGGGTCGCGGCCGTCGGCCGCGCGAAGGAGCGCCACCGGGCGAGCGACGCCGACGCGGGCGGCGACTGGCGGGCGGACGCACCGGACCCCGACCCGCTGGCGCCCGCGACGGTCGAGACCGCGGCGGCGATGTACGGCGCCTTCGCCGACGCCTACGCCGACGGCGACGGCGACCGGTTCGACACACCGCCGCTGTCGGCCGTCCGCGAGGACGTGGCGGCGCTGGTCTGAGACGGGTGGGCTTTTCACCCGTCGGCGACACCTGCGGACGTGAACAGGCTCGCGCCCGCGATGCCGGAAGACACCGGCGACGCCGTCACCGGTGCGGACCCGGGGCGCGAGGGGTACCTCCTCCCGCCACATGCCCACCTCGTCGTGTACGACCGTCGCGAGCGGGAACTACTGACGGTGTACGACTGTGGCGCGGCCCAGAAGCCGCCGTCGGCGCAGTTGCTCGGCAACCTCGTCCGGGTGGCCGCCGCCCACGAGCGTACGTCGTCGCCGACGGGCTACGTCGTCAGCATGCGCGAGCCGTCGGTACTGGTCTCGCAGGGCGACGGCCACTGGGTCGTCCGCGCCCGCAGTAGCGACCGGTAACGTCGCAGTGTGGTCCACGCGGCGGGTCCGACACGCCCAAGCCGCCGGCCCCGCTACCGTCGGCCGAAGATGGTCTCGCTCTTGGGCGCGGTCGGTCTCGCGGTGGTCGTCGTCGTCCACACGTTCCTCGCGGCGGTGGCGACGCGGTACGTCCGCCTGCGGCTGCAGACGACGTGGGGCCGGGCCCTGTACGCCGGGCTGCTGGTCCCGGTGTTGCTCGTCGTCTCGACGCTCGTGCTCACGGGCGCACTCGGCCTCGGCGGTGCCCTCGACCGGCAGACGGCCGTGCTGGTGGTGCTGGTGATCCCGCTGACGCTCGGCTTCTCGCTCGACCTGTTCTGGATGCCGGCGCCCGACGAGGTGGAACTGCCGGACACGACCGAGGACACGCGGTAGGCGTCTCCGCCGTGGCCCGGACTCACTCCTGTTCCCGTGCCAGCAGACGGTCCACGGTGTCCTCGACGGCGGCGATGACGTCCTCGGGGGACTGAGTGGCGTCCACGCGGACGAACCGCTCGGGTTCCACGTCGAACAGGCGCTCGTAGTTGGCCTGCACGTCGGCGAGGAAGCCGGCCCGCTCGAACTTGTTCTCGGCGCCGGCGCGGGCGGCGGCCGTCTGCGGGTCCACGTCGAGGTAGATGGTGGCGTCGGGTTCGCGAGTGAAGGGCTGGTGGACGCCGCGGACGTACTCCACCGGCCGGTCGATGACGCCCTGGAGACTCGCGCCCTGGTAGGCGTAGCGAGAGTCGGTGTAGCGGTCCGACACCACGAGGTCGCCGGCGTCGAGAGCGGGGCGGACGACCCGGCGGAGGTGGTCGGCGTGGTCGGCGGTGTAGAGGAACAACTCGGCCATCGGGTCGGCGTCGTCGTCGGCGAGTGACCGGTTCACGGCCTCGCCGTACCACGATTCCGTCGGCTCACGGGTGAAGGTGGCGTCGGGGTACGTCTCCCGGAGCGCCTCGGCGACGGTGGTCTTCCCGCTGCCGTTCAGCCCCTCCAGCGTGACGAGCATACCGACCGGTCGGCGGGCCGACTCTTCACTCCGTCGGGTCGGTGCGGGTTTCGGCAAGAGCAGTCGAGGGTGAGGGGCTTATCCGTCGCGGTCGCCGCGAGCGAACGTGACAGACAGACGTCTCTCGCGACGTGGCCTCCTGCGAACCGGGGCGGCGGGACTGACCGCCGGCCTGGCCGGCTGTTCCGGCCGGGACGGCAATTCCCCCGACACGCTCACCCTCGGAACCATCAACGTCTTTCCGATGATGCAGTACTTCGTCATCGAACAGCAGGGGTGGTACGACGAACTCCCCGTGGACGTCGAGGTGAACTCCTTCGGCGGCGGCCCGCCGCTGGTGCAGGCGTACGCCTCCGGCAGCCTCGACTTCGCGTACGTCGGCATCAGTCCGGGCGTCATCGCCATCGCCAACGACGTGGACTCGACGGTCGTCGCCGCGAACGTCCTCGAGCCGAACGTGATGGTCGGCGACGAGCGGTTCCGGCAGTACTGGAACGAGTTCGGTCCGGACGCATTCGAGCGGTTCCGGCAGGACGTCGGCCGCAAGCCTCGCTTCGCCACCCTGCCCGCGGGATCGACGCCGGACGTGTTCCTGCGGTTCTGGATCACCGAACGGCTGGGACTCGACCTCGACGTCGTCGAGATCGTCGGGCAGAGCCCGAGCGCACTGCGGTCCACGCTCTCGACGGGCAACGCCGACGCCGGCAGCGTCATCGAGCCGATCCCGACGGTGCTCCAGCAGAACCCCGACACGGACATGGCGCCGTTCCTGTTCGCCAACGCGATCATGCCCGGCCAGCCGGGGGCAGTGCTCCAGCCCTCGGGGGCACTGGTCGAGGACGACCCCGCCCTCGTCCAGCAACTCGTGGACATCCACGTCCGCGCGACGACGTTCATCAACGAGAACCGCACCGAGGCGGCGGACATGGCCGCCGAGAGCATCGGCACCGACATCCTCTCGACGGCGACCGCACGGCAGGCCATCAACTCCCCGGCCTCCACGTTTATATCCGACCCCCGCCGGATCGTTGACAAGACGCTCGTGTACAACGACTTCCACCAGCAACTCGGCTCGGTTGACAGGGACCTCACCGAGGACGACGTCTTCGACCACAGCTTCTACCAGGAGGCGACCGCCGGACTGCAGCCCTCGGGGTGACCACTCGTGGGTAGCGCCGAGGCGGACACGGTGACGGTTCCCGGTACGGGCGGTCTCTCGCTCGGGCGTGGTCGCACTCTCGCGCTCCAGGTCGGTGCGCTCGCGACGTTCGTCCTCGTCTGGTGGGCCGCCGCGGCGACGACGCCACGGGCGCTGTTGCCCCGTCCGCCGGCGGTGTTCGAGGTCCTCGTCCGCGACGTCCGCTCGGGGAGACTGTTCGTCCTCGCCGCCCAGAGCCTGCGACACTACCTCCCCGGACTGCTGGTGGGGTCGGCGCTGGGCATGGCCGTCGGCGTCCTCGTCGGCTGGTCGGAGACGGCCGAGCAGACGGTGGGCACCGTCGCCGGCGTCCTCCGGCCGGTGCCGCCGCTTGCGTGGATACCGTTTGCCATCATCTGGTTCGGCCTGACCGACCGGGCGGCCGCGTTCATCATCGCCATCGTCGCCTTCTGGATAAACTACTACAACGCGGAAGGCGGCGTCCGCGACGTGGACCAGCGCTACCTCGAGGTGGCCCAGTCGCTGGGAACGAACACGGACCTCGGACTGATTCGCCGTGTCGTCCTGCCGTCGGCGACGCCGGAACTGTTCACCGGCTTCCGGACCGCCGCGGGGCAGGCGTGGATGGTGATGGTCGCCGCCGAACTCCTCGGCGTCCCCGGCATCGGCAAGCACCTGTGGGACGCCGCGAACTTCCTCCAGATGCAGGTGGTCATCGCGTACATGCTGGTCATCGGGGTGCTCTTTCTCGCCTCGGACCGCCTGATCAAGGTGGCCGAGGCGGCGATGCTCGACTGGCGGTGATCCCCCGATGAGTGTGCCACGCGACACGGCAGAGCGCGGGTCGCCGGTCGGCGACCCGCACATCAGCGTCGAGGACGTCTCGAAGACGTTCGCGAGCGAGAGCGGTCCCGTCCTCGCCCTGCGGGACGTGAACTTCGCGGTGGGCCGTGGCGAGTTCGTCTCCATCGTCGGCCCCTCGGGGTCGGGCAAGTCCACGGCCTTCCGCATCGTCGCCGGTCTCGAGCGCGCGACCGAGGGAGAGGTGTACGTGGACGGCTCGCCCGTCCGCGGTCCTGGTCCGGACCGGGGGATGGTGTTTCAGGACGACGCTCTGTTCCCGTGGCGGACGGCCCGGGAGAACGTCCGCTACGGGCTGGAGGAGGTCGGCCCGCCGGAGGGGTTCACGGTCAGCGAGCGAGTGGCGTACTGTCTCGACCTCGTCGGTCTCGAGGACAAGGCAGACGCCTTCCCGAAGGAACTCTCGGGCGGCCAGCGCCAGCGGGTGGGTATCGCCCGCGCCCTCGCCGTGGACCCGCCGATACTGCTGATGGACGAACCGTTCGCGAGCGTGGACGCCCGCACCCGGAGTTCGCTCCACCGCGAACTCCTCGACATCTGGGCCGAGACGGGCAAGACCATCTGCTTCGTCACCCACGACATCGAGGAGGCGGTGGTCCTCTCGGACCGCATCGTCGCCTTCTCCGGCGCGCCCGGCACCGTCCGGGACGTGGTCGGCGTTGACGTGGACCGGCCCAGAGACCGCACGAGCGAGGCCTTCACCGACGTGAAGGCGAAGGTGCTGTCGTACTTCGAGGGCGAGGAGGAGTAGGCCGCCGGACCCGGCACGCTTATTCCGCGACCGGTCCTGCCCCCGACGTATGGACGTACTCGTCGTCGGCGGGACGGGATTCGTCGGGACGCACCTCTGCCGGGGACTCGACGAGCGAGACCACGACGTGACGGCGCTGTCGCGGTCGCCCGAGGACGCCGACCTGCCCGAGAGCGTCGAGACGGTCGTCGGCGACGTGACGGCCTACGACTCCATCGAGGGCACGTTCGAGGGCCGGGACGCCGTCTTCTACCTCGTGGCGCTGTCGCCGCTGTTCGAGCCCAAGGGACCGGGCCACCGCGAGGTCCACCTCGGCGGCGCCGAGAACACCCTGCGGGCCTGCCGGGACCACGACGTGGACCGACTCGTCCACGTGTCCGCACTGGGTGCGGACCCGAACGGTCGGACCGAGTACCTCCGCACGAAGGGCGAGGCCGAACGGGCGGTGCGGGACTCCGGGCTGGACTGGACGATCTTCCGTCCCTCCGTCGTCTTCGGCGAGGGCGGCGAGTTCGTCTCGTTCACGCGGGAACTGAAGTCCACCTTCGCGCCGGGGTTGCCGGTGTACCCCATTCCCGGCGGCGGAAAGACGCCGTTCCAGCCCATCTGGATCGGCGACCTCGTGCCGATGCTCGTCGCCGGGATGGGCGACGGTCACGTCGGGGAGACGTACGACGTCGGCGGTCCACAGGTGCTCACGCTGGCCGAGGTGGCGAGACTGGCCTTCCGGGCGGAGGGCAAGTCCATCAGGGTCGTTCCCGTGCCGATGTCGCTCGCGAAGGTCGGCGTCGCCCTCGCCGGACCGCTTCCGTTCGTCCCGTTCGGGACTGACCAGATTCGCTCGCTCGAGGAGGACAACCGCGTCCTCGACAACGACGTGACGGCGTTCGGCGTCTCGCCCGACGAACTGCGGACGCTCGGCGACTACCTCGGTCTCGACGCCCGGTGAGGAGGGCTCGACCGCCTGACCGACGCCCTGGTCGGGTGCTACCCCGGCAGCGTGAGGCCCGTTCGACGGCGCGTGACGCCCGTCAGACTCCTGTAGAACGCCCGACACAAGGCTTATTCCCGCGATTACCGTGGAGGGTGGTAACAGATGAAACTCGCGATGATCGGCTTCGGGCAGGCCGGCGGGAAGGTCGTCGATAAGTTCATCGAGTACGACATGACGACCGGTTCCCGGATCGTCAACTCCGCCATCGCGGTCAACACGGCCAAGGCCGACCTGATGGGCCTGGAGCACGTCCCCGAGGAGAACCGCGTGCTCATC
>CAZEIO010000098.1:0-7186 GCA_964512525.1 uncultured Halobacteriales archaeon | reverse complement strand
CTCTCGACGCACATCCTCTCGGTCGTGGACGAACTCGCCGACGAGGTAGGCGTTCTCAACGAGGGCCGTCTCGTCGCCGAGGGACCGCCGGACGAACTGAAGACGCGGGCCGAGTCGGGGGGATCCTCGCTGGAGGACGTCTTCCTCGCGGTCACCGAAGACGACGCCGGCGGGCGGACACGTCGGTCGGGCGGCGGGTCGTCGGCCGGTGACTCCGGGACGTTCGTGGACTGACCGCGACCGGGAAGATTCATACTCGCGGCGTCGCTCTCTCGAACCGTGTCGGACGAGTCGCGACGCGACGGAGCTACCGGGGTGGCCCCGCGGAGACGCCGGACCGCAGAGAGACCGGTGTCGCTCCGCCGCGGGTCGCTCGGACGCGACTGCCGTCGGGCGCTGTCCGTCGCGTGGACCAACTTCCGCCGACAGGTGCGCGTGACGCGGGCGAACCCCTACGTCGCCTTCGCCTACCTCTTCTCGCTGTGTTTCGGGGTGCTCGTCGCCGTGGGCCAGGCCCCGCTGCCCGGGTTCGCGGGGTGGCCGTATCCCGGCGGCTACGCGCTCGGCCGGGCGTTCGCGGCCGGCGACCCGACGGTGCTCTCGCGGGTGCGTGGCTTCGCTGGCATCCTGTTCACCCTGCTGGTGCTTGTGACCGTCATCAAGGAGGCGACGGACGGCCAGATGGCGACGAACGTGGAGGCGCTGGTACTGTCGGCGGGTCCGCGAGCCGTCGCGTTCGGCGCCGTCTGCTGGAGCGTCCTCCAGACGGCGACACAGTTCGGCCCGCTCGTCCTCGCCGGGGCCCTGGCCTTCGGCGTGGGCGCGGGTGACCCGGCGGCGGCGGTCGGTCTCGCACTCGCCGGTGGGCTACTCGTCGTCGCGGCCGTCCCCCTCGGTTACGTGTTCGCGGCCGCGGTGAAACTCGCGTTCCAGCGCGTGGCCGTCGTCCGGGAACACCGCCTCGTCGTCGGCGCGCCGCTGGCGGTCGCCTACTTCGGCCTGTTCGCCCGTGCCCGTGCGTCGATGGCGCTGCTCTCGGCGTCACCGGCGGGCTGGTTCGGCGACCTCGGACTGGTGGCCGCGGGCGGAGCGGCCGCGCTGCCGGCCGCCGGAGCCGTCGCCCTCGCTGGCGTCGGGAGCGTCGGCGGGACGGCCGTGTCGGTGTCACTCGCGACGCGTCTGTGGCTGGGCGACGAGGTCCGGGCACCGGAGTCCGGGGACGACACTGCCGCCTCCGCCGTCAGCGGCCCGCTACTCGGACGCCTCGTCGGCCGGCCGGCGGCGGCCGTCACACGGTCGGTGTGGACGCGCGTCGTGCGCGAACCCCGGTCGCTCCTGTTCGTGGCTATGTCGGCCGGTCTGGCCGGGGCCGTCGGCGTAGAACTCGCCGCGCAGACCCCGACGGCGCTGCCGGTCGTCGTCGCGGTGTACGGCGGCACGACCGCCGGGATGGGTGCGACGCTGAATCCCCTCGGTGCCGCCGGCGTGGGACTGCCGGCCGCGCTGACGACGCCGACCGGCGGGCGCGGTCTCGTCCGGGGGTACGCCCTCTCGACGATGCTGCCCGGCGTGCCGGTCGTCGCCTTCCTGTCCGCGTTCGCGGCGGTCCTCCTCGGTCTGCCGCCGGTACTCGTCGTCGCACTCGCGGTCACCGGCGGCCTCCTCGTCGGGACGGCGACGGCACTGTCGCTCGTGGTCGGACTTGCGCTGCCGAACGTGGAGGGACTGGGACCAGAGGGGTCGGGACTCCGGCCGCCGCGACTCGTCGCAACGACCGCACTCGTCCTCGCGATGGCGACACTCGGTGGCCCCGCGTTCGTCGGTCTCGGGGTCGGTCCGGGTGGCGGACCGACGCTGCCCTCGGCCCTCGGCGGCGTGGCCACGACCGCCGTCGTCGGTGTCCTGGCCGGGGCTGTCGCCTACCGGCGGGCAGTCCGGCGAGTCGGGACCTACCGGCTGGACTGACGCCACCGGGCGAGTGACGCCGACGCCGTGGCGGTGACGGACGACGAGTCGGCGCGCCGGCGCACGCGGGACGGCGGCCGTCTCAGACCGGCGAGGAGGCCGACCCGGACTTGCACATCTCCATCGCGTCCCGGACGGCCTGCTTGTCGCCGAGGAGAGTGAGGCGGTCGCCGTGCTGGAGCGTGAAGTCGGCACTCGGGGTGTGGCTGTCGCCGTTGCGCCCGACGAGAGCGACGAGGACGCCCGACGGCAGGCGGTCACCGAACTCCGCGATGGTGAGACCGACGAACTCGTCGGCGGCGACCGTCGTCTCCTGGACGTCGCCCGTCCGACCGAGTTCTGTCATCCAGTCCGACAGCGTCGGCCGCTCTATCATGTTGTCGATGGCCGTCGCGGTCGCGAAGGTGGTCGAGACGGTCTGGACGCCGAGTTCCTCGAAGGCGTCCACGTTGTCGGGGTTGTTCGCCCGGGCGATGACCGTCTCGGGGTCGAACTTCGAGTTCGCCAACTGGGCGACGAGGAGGTTCGCGTCGTCGTCGCCGGTCGCCGCCACGACTATCTTCGAGTTGTCCGCGCCGGCGGCCCGCAGGACGTCCGTGTCCGTACCGTCGCCGGCGTGGACCGTGTAGCCGTCGTTGCGCGCTCGCTCGATGACGTCGGTGTTCTCCTCGACGATGACGACGTTCTCGCCGCGGTCCTCGAGGCGCTCGGAGAGTGCTCGTCCAACGTTACCGCCGCCGATGATGATGACTCGCATGGGTATCACGTCCAGTAGTTCCGCTATCTGTCTGGCGAAGCCGCCTTCGAAGACGACCGTCATCAGGATGACGAGGAAGACGGTGCCGACGAGCACCGTCGCCCCCTCGCTGAGCGCGGTCGCCTCCGCCGCCAGTCGCGCCGCCTCCGCCCCGCTCGCGTTCGCTGCCTCCTCCTGTAGCGTCTCCGCCTCCGCCCGGAACTCGAGGGCGAACAGCGTCGCCACGCTGGCCGGAATGATCCCCCGTGGGCCGACGAAGCTGATGAACAGCTTCTCGCTGGTCGTGAGGCGGTCGCCGACCGTCGAGATGGCCACCAGCAGTGGGCGGAGTACGAGGGCGACCACGACGACGATCGCGAGACCGGGCAGGCCAAGATCGAACAGCGCCGGGAAGTCGAGTAGCGCTGCCAGCGTGATGAAGACGAACGAAAGCACCAGAAGCGTCAGGTCCCCTTTGAACTCCTCGATGTCGTGCTCGTAGGGGATGTCGAGGTTGCCCATGACGACGCCGGCGGTCGCGACGGCCGCGACGCCAGCCTCGCTCGCGAGTTCCTGTGCCGCACCGAAGGCGACGACGGCACCCGCCAGCACCAGCAGGCGGGCGTTCTGCGGTGCCGACCCCGGCGAGAGGTCCACGTACCGCAGCACGAAGTAGAGCACGCCGGCCACGAGGATGCCGATGACGACGCCGACGCCGAGCGTCTCCGCGAACAGCGCCAACAGGTTCGCGGGATCGTTGATGTCGAGGATGATGGCCTCGAAGGCGACGATCGCGGCGATAGCCGCCGTCACGTCGTTGACGATGCCCTCCGTCTCCAGCACCGCGGCCACCCGGTCGCGCACCGGGACGACCTCGAGGATCGGCGTAATGACCGTGGGACCGGTCGCCACCAGCAGCGACCCGACGAGGAAGGCGAGCGGCCACTCGGTCCCCAAGGCGAATCTGACCGCAACGGCAGTGCCCACGAGTGCGATGAGCGCTCCAACCGTGATCAGGCGCAGCGACTCGCTCGGGGCCTGCCGCAGTTTCTCGATCCGGAGGTTGAACGCCCCCTCGAAGACGATGATGGCGACGCTGACGCCGACGATGGTCGAGAGCGGTTCGCTGCCGAACAGCGTCTCGGGGTTGAGCACCCCGAGCACCGGGCCGAGAAGGACGCCGGCGAGGATGAGAAAGAGCACGCTCGGAACCCGGAGTCGGTTCGCGAGGACCTGAGCGACGACACCGACGCCGATGATGGTGGCGACCACCGTCAGCAGGTTCAGCCCGCTCCCGCCGCTCGCGAGGACCGTCGGTTCGAGGGCCGCGAGTGCACCGCTCGCCGTCACGGCCGATCACCGCCTCTCCGGCGCCGGTGCAGCAGGTGACCCGTACCCGACATGTGACCGGTCGTAGGATTAGGGGGTACAAAAGTTCCCGCTTCCCCGGCGAGTCAGTTCGTCGCGTCGCCCCGCTCCGACGCCGCTCGCGTCGCCGACTCCGGCCGGTCGCCCTCGTCGTACATCTCCTCGACGCGGTCCTCGTAGCGGGCCAGGATGTCCCGCCGGCGCTTCTTCTGCGAGGGCGTCAACAGACCGTTGTCCTCGGTCCACTCCTCGTGGACCAGTCGGAACTCCTTGATGCGCTCGTACTCCTCCAGGTCGGCGTTGACCGCGTCCACCGCCGCCCGGACGCGGTCGTGAACCCAGGACTCCTCGCACGCCGCCGCGGGGTCGTCGGGGAGGCTCACGCCCGCCTCGTCGGCGAGTTCCCGCAGTCGGTCGATGGCGGGCACGACCAGTGCCGACGTGAACTTCCGCTCGTCGGCGACGACGAGGACCTGTTCGACCACGTCGCTCTCGGCGAAGGCGTCCTCGATGGGCGAGGGGGCGAGGTTCTTGCCCGTCGAGAGCACCAGTAACTGCTTGACGCGTTCGAGGAAGGCGACGTAGCCGTCCGGCCGCCACTGGACCGCGTCGCCGGTCCGGAACCAGCCGTCGTCGGTGAACGCGTCCGCGGTCACGTCGGGCTTCTCCCAGTAGCCGTCGGTGACGCTCGGGCCGCGGACGACGAGTTCGCCCACCTCGCCGTCGAGGTGGTCGTAGCGGTCGGCCACCTCGAGCGTCTCGTCAACGCGGATATCGACGTTCACCAGCGGAACGCCGATCGTTCCCGGGCGCGTCTGTGCGGGGAGGTTCACCGTCACCACCGGCGAGGTCTCGGTGAGTCCGTAGCCCTCCACGATCGGCAGTCCCATCGCGCCGTAGAGGCGGGCCAGTCTCGGCGACAGCGAGCCGCCACCGCTTATCAGCACCCGCAGGTTGCCGCCCAGGGCCTCGCGGACGTCCGAGAAGACGAGTCGGTCCGCGAGTGACTGCTTCGCCCGCAGTACCGGCCCGGGATCGTCCGTCTCGTCGTAGGCCCGCCCGGTCGCGACCGCCCACCCGAAGATACGCTCGCCGACGTCGAGACCCGCGACGGTCGTCTCTCGGGCCTGGTCCCGGACGGCCGCGTATATCTTCTCGTACACGCGAGGGACGCTGGTCGTCACCGACGGCTCGACGGCCTGGAAGTCCGCCCTGAGCGTGTCCGGACTCTCGGCGTAGGCGACCGTCACGCCGTTTGCGAACATGGCGAAGTGACCCACCAGTCGCTCGAAGACGTGTGCGAGCGGGAGGAAGGAGACGATGCTGTCTGTGTGGTCGATCGTCGGTCGGCCGGCCGCTCCCGGTTCGGCCACTCCCAGTCGCCGGTGGACGCCCGTGAGGTTCGACCGGAAGTTGCGGTGGGTGAGCCGGACGCCCTTCGGTTCGCCCGTCGTCCCGGAGGTGTAGATGATGGAGGCGAGGTCGTCGGTAGCGAGTTCGTCCAGTCGCTCGCGGTGCGTCTCGGGGTCGTACCGCGCCGCGCCGCGCTCGTGGAGGGCACCGAGCGTGAGCACCTCCGGGGACGCGTCCTCGTACCCTCCCGAGACCGTGTCCATCACGACGACGAACTCGACCGCGGTGTCTTCGGCGACCTCGAGGACGCGTTCGAGGGCCGCCTCGTCCTCGGCGACGACGCCCCGTGCGCCGGGGTCCGAGAGGAGGTACTCGACGCGGTCGCGCGAGGAACTCCGGTACACCGTGGTGACGACGGCACCGAGTGAGAGCAGCGCGAAGTCTGCCTGCGCCCACTCCATGCGCGTCGCGGAGAAGAGCGCGACCGGGTCACCCGGCTCGACGCCCAGGTCAGCGAAGCCGGCAGTCAGCCGGTGCACCACGTCGCGGAGGTCGTCGTACGTGATGCCGGCGAACTCGCCGGGCGGTGCGGCGTCGAGGACGTCGGCGGCGACGAGCGACCGGTCGTGGACCCCGCCCTTGTACCGCTGTGCGAGTCCGTCGGCGAACCGTTCCGTAGCCGTCTCGAACGTGACCGGGAGAGGCTCGGTCACGGTCACGGCGTCCTCGACCGTCGCCTCGGCCTGCAGCGTCCGGGCGACGGGTGCCTCGAACCGGTCGTCGGCGTCGGCCACCCACGACGCGACGGCCGCGTCGTCGTCGGAGGTCCCGGCGTCTTCGCCTGTCATAACGACTCCAGTAGGGGTGGCCGCCAGATAAACCATCGACCGACCGGTTGACGGTCCCGTTCGCGTCAGTCGAGGTACTCGAGGACGCCGCGGACGTTCATCCGCACCTCGCCGCGGGCCTTGTGCTCGCCCCAGACTGTCGCCGTCTCGGGGTCGGCGGACAGCACCTCGACCGCCTCCTCGGCGCCGTGTCGCTCGCGGGCCGCCCGGACCGTCTCGACCCACTCGGTGAGGACCGTCTCGTACTCGTCGAGGTGGCCCTCGGCCGGCCGGGCGCCGAAGTGGGTGTAGCACAGCGTCGCCCGGTCGAGCGAGCGGAGCGTGTCGATGTCGTCGAGACACCGTTCGAGGTCGAACTGTGGCGGCGGCGACGTGGGCTGGACCCGGTCGAGAGACGGAACGGCGATGCCGGCGGCGTCCGCGACGAACACGGCGTCGTTCTCCGGGTGGTCGAACACCGACTGGTGGGGCGCGTGGCCCGGAGCCTCGTGCGCGACGAGCGTGTGGTCCCCGAGGTCCACCGTCTCGCCGTCGGCGAGTGGTCGCACGCGCTCCTCGGGGACCGGCGTGGGTTCGGTGTAGTAGCGAATCTGGTCGCCGACGGCCGACTTCGTGCCGGCCCAGAGCCGCGACGGGTCCACCACGTGGCGGGCACCCCGTTCCGGGACGGCGACGGTTGCGTTGGGGAGGGCCTCCGCGAGGACGCCGGCACCGCCGGCATGGTCGAGGTGGACGTGCGTGAGGGCGATGGTCTCGACGGCCGCGCGGTCCACACCGACGGTATCCAGTGCGGCGAGTATCCGGTCGGCGTGCGTGCCGATGCCGCTCTCGATCACCGCCGGCCGGTCCGCGTCGAGGACGTACACGCACCCGTACTCCGCCGTGTCGTACATCCCGGTGTCAACGTGGTAGAGGT
>CAZEIO010000097.1:0-7210 GCA_964512525.1 uncultured Halobacteriales archaeon | reverse complement strand
GGGTGTCGGCGAGGTTGTACGCCACCTGGAGCAACTGGAGGACGACGATGGGCCACGCGAGTCCGACCATCGGCCGCAGGAGTCCACCGTGCGTTATCGAGTCGCCGGACGCTCCCCCGCGGTCGGTCACTCTCCCTCGGTTCGCAACCCGCTGGCATCAGACTTCGGCTTCGGCGGCGAGAGCGGCCGACGGCACGATCGGACGACGGGACGACGAGAACGGAGCGAGTGAGAGGGGCAGGAGACCGGCCTACGGCGTCTCGCGCGTCTTCAGCGTGAACGGCTCCTTCGGGTAGGCGACGCAGGTGAGGACGTAGCCCTCCTCGAGTTCCTCCTCGTTGAGCATCTCTTGGTTGTCGTGGACGACGTACTCCTCGGCGGGGCCGTCCTGCACCTTCCCGCCACAGGAGACACACTGGCCCTGCCGGCAGGCGTAGGGGAGGTCCCACCCCTCGTTCTCGCCGGCCTCGAGGAGCGTCTCGTTGTTCGCCACCTCGATGGTCGTGCCCTCGTTCTCGTACTCGACCTCGAAGAACTCGACGTCGTCCTCGGGAATGGCAGCCGGACCCTCGTCTTTCTCGACCTCGCCCTCGGCGAGTTCGCCGCCGGCACCCGCGTCACCGGCAGGGACGCCCGCCGGTGCCGCGGACCCGCCGCCGATCCCGCGGTTCATCGGCTCGGCGAACTCCGTCTCGGGCACCGACTCCGCGCGGTGGTCGAGTAACTCCTGGGAGATGTCCTCGTTGGGGCGCCACGGCGCGCCCCGCGAGAGGTGCAGGGCCACCGCGACGAGGGTCAACAGCGCCCCAACCGCCAGCCCCGCTGCGTTGATCGCCATGTCGCCACGACAGAGGGTCCGGCGGCTTAATTCGGTTTTGATCGTTCGGGCGCCCGGACGGCGAGGGGGCAGTCCGGGTCGCTCCTATCGGCGGCGGATCTCGTGTTCGCCGAAGCCGTGTCGCAGGCGGTTGGCGAGTCGCCGCGAGAAGCGGTCGCCGCGGGAGTCGAACCGTTCCGCGAGGGCGCCGTAGATGAGCGGCACCGGGACCTCCTGTTCGATGGCCTCCTGGACCGTCCACGACCCGGTCGAGCCGCCGGCGACGTGGTCCGCGACGTCGCCGAGGTCGGTCCCCTCGTCGGCGAAGGCCTCGGCACAGAGTCCGAGGAGGTACGAGCGCACGACCGCCCCGGCGTTCCACGTCCGGGCGACGGCCTCGAGGTCGAGGTCGTACCGCCCCTCCGCGAGCAACTCGAACCCCTCGCCGTAGGCCTGCATCAGCGCGTACTCCACGCCGTTGTGCACCATCTTCACGTAGTGGCCGGCGCCGACCGGCCCCATCCGGACGTGGCCCTCCGACCCCCCCGCGACCGCCGCGAACGCGGGTTCGAGTCGCTCGTACGCCGCCGCGGGGCCGCCGACCATCAGGGAGAGACCACGGTCGGCGCCGTCCGGGCCGCCGCTTGTCCCGCAGTCGAGGTAGGCCGCGTCGAGGCGGTCGGCGCGGCGCACCGAGGCCTCGAAGTGCGAGTTGCCGCCGTCCACGACGACGTCGTCCGGGCCGAGGTGCGGGGCGAGGTCGTCGAGAGCCGCGTCCACGGCCGCGCCTGCAGGAACCATCAGCCAGACGTGTGCCGGGTTCGGGAGACACTCGACGAGGTCGCCCGGCGAGTCGGCGGGGTCGGCCCCGCTCTCGGCCGCCGCGGTCACCCGGTCGTCGTCGAGGTCGTAGGCGACGACGCGGTGGTCGGCCGCGAGCAGTCGGTCCACGACTACCGCCCCCATCCGGCCCAGTCCGATGACGCCGACGTCCATGCGACAGGGAGCGCCCGCGGGCATCAACAGGCTGTCGGTCCGGCCGTCGCCGTCGGCGGCAGTGCGAGTGCGACGGCGACTCAGGTCGCCAGCAGTCCGGCGTCCACGAGCAGTCCGACCGCGAGCAGACTCGCCACCCGGAACCACCCGAGCGCGTCGCGAGCCGGCGCGCGGACCCGTTTCTCGCGCAGTTCGTCGGCGAGCCGCGACGACCCAACCTCGAGGACGGCCGCCAGCGCGAACCAGAGACCCACCATCGCGAGGACGAGGTGACCTCGCGTCGTCCCGACGAGACGCCCGACGGTGTAGCCCGTCGCCGTGAGGTGACCACCAGTCACCAGCAACACGAGCGCACTCGCCCGCGAGACCGTCCTGAGCCGGCCGACGAGGCGGGTCAGCGGTTCGGCGTCCAGACCGCCGTCGCGGGCCACCGGCAGGACCGCGAGCGTGACGAACAGTACAGCCCCCACCCACAGCGCCGCGAAGGAGAGGTGGATCGTCCGCAAGGCGGTGTCGATCGCCGTCACGGACGGCGGTGTGGCCGTCGGCCTAATGCCTCTGCCGGTCTCCGGCCGCGCCGTCGGGGTCTGCGTCCGGGAGCGCCGGCGCCTCGCCCCGGAGTCGGTCGACGACCGCCGGTCGGCCGGTCACCGCCAGTCGCACCCGGTCACCGTAGGTCACCTCGCGCACGCGACACCGGTCGTACGCCGCGGAGACCACCCGCATCGCGGCGTCGCCGGCCGGCATCTCGATGGCCGCCCGTTCGGTCGGCAGGCGGTCGCGAATCGCCGCCGTCAGGCGGTCCACGCCGTCGCCGGCGACGGCGCTGACGGCGACCGGGTCGGCACACGCCGCTGTCGCCGCCTCGCCGTCGGCCGCCGTCGCCCGGACGACCTCGCGGCTGGCTGCCAGTTCGTCGTCGTCGAGGCGGTCGGTCTTCGTCAGGGCCACCACGGGGTCGGGGACGCCGGCCTCGCCGACGACCGCGAGCGTCGTCCGGAGTTTCCGGCGGAGGGCCGGCGGGGGGTCGCTCGCGTCGACGGTGCAGACGACGGCGTCGGCCGCGCCGACCTCCTCGACGGTCGGCGAGAAGGACGCGACGAGGTCGTGTGGCAACTCGTCCACGAACCCGACGGTGTCGGTGACGAGCGTCTCCCGCCCGGCGAGCGTCGCCCGGCGAGTGGTGGTCTCGAGCGTCTCGAACAGGCGGTCGGCGACGCTCACCGTCACGTTCGGCTCGTCCGCTCGCGCCCCGTCGTCGGCCGGGTCGGTCGCGACCGCGAGGTCGTCGGCCAGTCGTCGCAACAGCGTGGACTTGCCGGCGTTGGTGTAGCCGGCGAGGGCGACGAGGTCGAACCCCTGTTCGCGGCGGCGTTCGCGGTGGCGGTCGGCCGGACTCGGCAGGGCGTCGAGACGACGGTTGAGACGGTCGATGCGCGCCTCGTAGTCCTGCACCGGCGTCCCCTTCTCCGTGGCCCGCGAGAGAACGTGCCCGCCGGTGCGTTCCTTCACGCGGGGGAGTTCGTACCGCAGGCGGGCGAGTTCGACGCCGAGTCGCGCCCGCTCCGTACTCGCGCCGCGGGCGAACGTCTCGAGGACCACCCGGTAGCGGTCGAGGACGCGTACGCCCAGTCGCGACTCGAGTTCGACCGTGACGGCCGGCGACAGGGCAGCGTCAACGACCGCGGCGTCGGCATCGCGGTCGGCGACGACCGACGCGAGTTCGGCGGCCTTGCCGCGACCGAGTTCCGTGCCGGGGTCGCGCTCGCGTCGCTGCGAGACCGCACCGACCACCTCGTAGCCGGCGGCCCGTGCCAGTCGCCGTGTCTCGGCGACGCTCTCGGTCTCGCCGGGGTCGGCCCGTCTCGCGACGACCACCTGGTCGCCGGTCGCTCGCGCCGCAGTCGGCGTGTCTGCCGCGTCCGCGTCGTTCGGTCGTGCTCGCTCGTCCGCAGGGTCTGTGTTGCCGTCTCGTGACATGGTGTGTCCCGCCTCTCGTGGTCGAGAGTCGGTGCCGTCGTGGACCGATACCGACCGGTACGACGCCGCGGACGGCGGCGTCGGACGGTGGTACGGGGGACCGGCGGCGGCGGCGCCGTGGACGGGGCGAAGGCGGGTCTGGCGGCCCGTCGGCGGGCGTCGCGTCGCCGGTCAGAACTGAGAGCGGACGAACATCGCGTCGCCTGAACGTTCGGTCCTAGTGATAAGAAACTTCCGACGTGCCGTCGGCGTCGGCGGTACCGGGACGGCGACGACGGCGACGAGGGCCGGGGGCCGAAGGTCTAAGCGGCGGGCGGTCCGCCGTCATGTATGCCACAGGCAACGGACGCCTCGACGGCCACCGAGTCGGCGCCACACGTCGTGGTCCTCGGCGCCTACGGCAGTGCCGGCGTCGCGGTCGCGGACCGTCTCGCCGGCCGTGCCCGACTGACGCTCGTGGACGACGGCGACCCCGGCGGCGGCCTCTGTATCCTCCGTGGCTGTATGCCCTCGAAGGAGGTGCTGTCGGCCGGTGCTCACCGCTTCCAGGTGCGACACGACGACCGCGTCGGCGACGCGCCGACGATAGACCCCGCGGCCGTCGTCGCCCGAAAGGACGAAAACGTCGCAGACTTCGCGACCCACCGCCGCGCCGCGGTGCACGACCTCGCCGACCGCGACGACGTGACCTTCCACCGCGAGACCGCCCGCCTCGTCGACGAGACGACCGTCGCCGTGGGTGACCGAACGGTCCACGCCGACTACGTCGTCGTCGCGACGGGATCGACGGTGAACCTGCCGGACATCCCCGGTATGGACGCGGTGGACCCACTGACCAGCGCGGACGTCCTCGACATGACGGCGGTGCCGGAGTCCGGCGTCGTCATGGGCTTTGGCTACGTCGGGATGGAACTCGTCCCGTACCTCGTGGAACTCGGCGTGGACCTCACCGTCGTCGAACACGACGCCAGACCGCTCGACGAGGCCGACCCCGTCTTCGGCGACACCCTCCTCGAGATTTACGAGGAGGAGTTCGGCGTGACCGTCCTCCGCGAGACCACGGAGGAACGCGTCGAGGCGACCGACGACGGCGTCGTCCTCCACACGGACCGGACCGACGAGTACGCGGCCGTCGCGGCCGACCGCCTGTTCGCGTTCACTGGCCGTCGGCCCGCCATCGACGGTCTCGGCCTGTCCGCGGCCGGCGTCGATCCCGGACCCGGCTTCGTTGACGCGACGATGCAGAGCCGTGACGCCGACCGCGTGTTCGTCGTCGGCGACGCCAACGGCCGCGAACCGATCCTCCACGTCGCGAAAGAGGAGGGGCACCGCGCCGCCGAGAACGTCCTCGCTCACCACCGCGGCGACGACCTCGAGCCGTACGAGAACGTCCACCATCACGTCGTCTTCGCCGGCGTCGGCGTGTACCCCTTCGTCCGCGTCGGCCACACCGCCGAAACCGCCCGCGCGGCCGGCCACGACCCGGTCGTCGTCACCCGCCGGGCCGCGGACGACGGCGTGTTCCGCACGAAGGACGTCCCCGAGGGACTGGCCCGCCTCGTCGTCGGCCGCGACGGCACCGTCCTCGGCTACCAGGGACTGCACTACCACGCCGACGCGATGGCGAAGTTCGCACACCTCCTGGTCGAGCGCGAGATGGACGTCCGGGACGTGCCGGACCGCTCCTACCACCCGACGACGACCGAGATACTCGACGGTCTCTTGCGGACGGCGACCGACCGACTGGCCGACCCCTCGACCTCGTGACCCTCGACGCCGCGGACCCCACGTTCCGGGCCTACCGCTCGGTCGCCGCCGCGCGGGCCGACGGCGAGGTACCGACCGGCGAGGACCGCGTTCGCGTCGCCCGTCTCGACGACGACGACTTCGCCGCCGTCCGGGCGTTAGTGGCCCGCCGCGCAGCCGTCGAACGGTCGCTCGTGGCCCCGACCGGCGGCCTCGCACGCGTCGCGTCGGCGTCGGCCGGCGACGCCGCCGGGATGGCCCTCGTGGCCGTCGCCGCCAACCACGCGGCCGGCGTCGATTCGCTGCGGGCGTACTGGGACGACGTCCTCGACGGGGAGGAACACGCCCGCGGCAACGACCTCACCGGACTCGACGCACGGCAGTGGCTGGCCGACGCCGACCTCGACCGCGCGGGCGACGCCGTGGACGACGGCGTCACAGGGACGGAACTGACTCCGGACGCCGTCGTCGGGGCCCTCGAACACCTGCTGACGGGCGAGTTACTCGTCGGCGGTCTCTGTGTGGCGCTGTCGGCCACGGTGGACGGCCGCGTCGGCGGGGTGCCGACCCTCGACGGTCTCGCACGCGTCGCCGACCGCGGCAGTGCGGCAACGGCGGAACACGTCCGCGCCGCCGACGCAGTCGCCACGGCGCTCGACGCCGACGCCACGCTCGAACCGCCGGCGTCCGACGCGGCCGCCGCCACGCTCCGGGCGGCCCTCCCCGAACTGCCGGCGGCCGTGTCGGTCGAGGCGGTCGTGGACGAGGTGGTCACGACCCAGCGGTCGGCCGTCGGCGGGAGCGAGGACTGATCGCGGCGCGACCGACCGGCTACGCCTCCTCGTCTTCCGTCCTATCGTCCGCCTCGGCCGCGTCCAGGTCGCCGTCGAGGATGCGCGCCACCCGGTCGGCGACCTCGCTCGCGCGGTCGCCGGTGTCGTCTTCTGCGTCGTCCTCGCCATCGTCGGTCTCGCCGCCGCCAGGGGCGTCTGTCTCCGTGTCTGCGTCCGCGTCGGCAGGGTCAGGGTCGTCCGTCGTCGCCGTCTGCGCGTCCGTGGGCGTCTCCTCGTCGCCGTCGCCGTCTCCGTCCCCGGACGTCGGTCCCGTGTCCGCCTCGGCGTCGGTCCCGGTGGCCGACTCGTCCGCGGGCGGTGGACTCCACGCCACGCCGTCGGCGCCCTCGTCGGCGTCGGCGTCGGACGCCACGCGACCCGGTGCCGGCGTCGGTTCGTCCGGCGACTCGTCGGCGACATCCTGGCTCTCGCCCGTGGACTGGCCGAAGACGACCCGGTCCTCCGTCTCGGCACCGTCGTCCCCGGAGACGTCGGCGTCGGACGGCGGCGTGTCGTCGTCGAGAGCCGGAGTGTCCGCGTCCGCCGTCGCCTCGGGAGACGCGTCCTCGGCCGCGTCCGCCGACCCGCCGGTCCACGGGTTGTCCTCGGTGTTCGGCCAGTGGCGCTCGCGTCCGCCGGCGTCCTCGTCCGTGTCGTCCGCGGCGGCTGCCGACGCCGGTGCGGTCGCCGCCGAGTCGTCGGTCGCGGTGGACTCGCTCGCTCCCTCGGCGGTCGCCGACGCCGCCGACCCGTCGGTGGCAGCACTCCCACCGTCGTCGGGCGGCGGCGAGGCGGGACCGTCGCCCGTCCCGGTCGTCGCCGCGGCGCCGGCCGTCGT
>CAZEIO010000096.1:0-7326 GCA_964512525.1 uncultured Halobacteriales archaeon | reverse complement strand
CCCTGGTCATTGCCTCGAGAGGGCAATATGATTGGCCGGACTACACTATCGGAGCCGTCTCCACGGCGGTCGAACGTAACCCCGATCCCCGTTTAACAGTTGCGTTTTCGGCGTCTCGTCGGTGCGAAACCCCGCGACGGCGTCCCACTGTCAGGGAGCCAGTTTGTTCGGGTGTTGCTCCGCGTACTTCTCGAAAGTGTACGGCATCCACTCCCGACACTCCTCGAGGATGCGCTTGGAGAGGTCCCGCACCTCCCACTGGGCGTCGGCCTTCATGCGCATGTCGAGGAGGTGCATCAGGGCGCGGGCGTTCATCGAGAAGGTGAGGTTGACCTGCGTGCCGATGGGCAACAACATCCGGGCGTCTTCCTTGGGAACGCCGGCCTCGACGAGGTCCTCGTAGGCCGCCTTGCAGCGCTCGTACACGTCGTTCGCGATCTCGGTGCGATCCTCGGCGGATAACGACACCTCGTCGGCGCCCTCGCGAGAGACGACCTCATCGGCCTCGAAGGAATCCGGGTAGGTGAAGCGGTCGTGGGGGTCGGCGCCCGAGAGGTCGACGTAGCGCATCGACATGACGTCGAACGTGGCGTGTCGGTGCCGGGTCAACTGCGCCATGCAGGCCCGGCTCACGCCCTCGACCGCGAAGGTGGCGGTAGGGTGTTCGAAGGGGCCGTAGTGGCCGGAGCGCATCAGGTGGTCGATGAGTGTCTCCTTTTTTGCCTGAACGGTGTCGCCGTCAACCGGTTCCATCACGTCCGCGAAGGTGCGGTCCGGGCCGACGGTGTCCGACGAGTAGTCCCCCCTCGCGCACCGGCAGACGACTTCTTCTGGGTTGTCGGTCGCCTCCAGTAACTGGACCTTCATACAGACGGAGCGTGCGGGGGCAGTATCAATCCTGCCGATCCGGGGGCGGCCGACCCGTTCGCGGCCGGAGACCGAAACCCCGATTGTCGTCTCGCGCCAGGCCCGACCGATGACCGACCGTCCGCGCGTCTCGAACGTCGCCGCCGACGCCCGTGGCTTCACGAGTAACGCCTACCTCGTCTCCGGCGAGCGAACGGTCCTCGTCGATACGGGGGCCGACTTCGACGCCGTCGCCGCGGTCGAGGAACGCACCGACGAGCTCGACGCCGTCGTCCTGACGCACACGCACCCGGACCACGTCGGGAACGTCCCCGCGGTGCGGGACCGGTTCGACGTGGCGACGTGGGGCTTCGACGAGGGCGCGGACGCCGTTGACCGCGAGATAGCCGACGGCGAACGCGTCCAGATCGGCGACCACGAGTACGAGGCGCTGCACACGCCGGGACACGCCGCCGACCACCTCTGCCTGCACTCGGCCGCGGCGGGAGTGCTGTTCGCCGGCGACCTCGTCTTCCAGGGAGGTTCTTTCGGGCGAACGGACCTGCCCGGCGCGGACCGCACGGCGCTCGTCGAGAGCATCGACAGGGTCCTGTCCGCGGTCGCCGACGACCTCCGTGTGCTGTACGCCGGCCACGGCCCGGCGGTCGAGACGCCGGTGCGGACGGTGGAACTGGCCCGGGAGATGGCCGCCGAAACCTGAAAGCTCGCGCGGGCGTTTCAGGTCGTTCGAGTCCCGGCATCCTCGACTGCGTCGAGGGCGTCGGCGTACGCGGCGGCCACGCCGTCCGGGTCGGTACGGCGCTGGCTGCTCAGTGCCGGCAGGCGGGCGGTCGCCAGCGGTTCGAGGTGGGCGAGGACGTCCTGGACGCGAGTCTCGAGGCTACCGGTCTGCCGTCCACTCGCGCTGCCGGCGACCGCGCAGGCTCGGACCCAGCGGCTCCCGTCGAACACGCGCAGTCGTCTCGGTTCGACGACGGCGACGACGTCGTAGAGGCCCGTCGGTGGGTCGGTACCGGCGGGCGACGCCGACTCGGTCCCGGTCGAGACGCCCTGGAGTGGCCGTGCGACGTCGCCGTAGGACTCGACGACGACCCCGGAGTGGCCGCGCACCTCGCGGGCGGCGGCCGAGAGCGCCGGCAGGTGACGCCGTCGCGTGACCTCGTTCAGGGCCGCGACGGAGTCCACCTGGACGGCGTCCTCGAGGGGGAGGTGGTCGCGCACGACCGCCGGCACGTCGGCGTCGGCGTTGACGACGAACGACCCCGCCACGCGGTCGAGGACGAACCGTCGGTCGGCCTGTCCGACGAGTCCCGTCTCGCCGCCCGGTGCCGGTCGCCACAGTCGGTGGACTGGGTTGCACTCCTCCGGCGTGGGGTCACCGGGTGAGGCCGCCGCGAGGCGGCGGGCGTCCTTGCCGTAGAGTCGGCCGTCGGTGACGGCCCGGCGGACGTCGTCAACGTCGAACCAGTGGTCGTTGCCGGCGCGTGGCTTCCGGCCGGGGACGCCGAGTCGGCGACAGAGCGCGGTCGAGACGGTAGTCTTCCCGGCGTCCACCCGGTCTGCGCCGGCGACGAGGACGTGCATCGCTCAGGCGAGACCGTAGTAGCCGGGTTCGCCGTCGTCGCGGGGTTCGGCGATGACGAGGTCGTCGGCGTTGTCCATGATCCACGGGATGGCCCAGTCCAGGAGGACGTCCTCGGCGCTGGCGTCGAGTTCGGCGTCCGGGTCCAGTCCCTGCAGGAGACGGGCTATCTCGTACACGGTGTACATCTGTCCCTCTGCGAGCAGTTCGTCGGCGGTGTAGAACTCGCAGGGCAGCGTCTCCTCGAACTCGGACTTCGGAACGGGCATGCCCGCACACAGGGCCGCCCGGGTCTAAGTCGTGCGGTATCACGCTCGTCGAGAGCGGCGTCACGGACGGACCCGACAGACCGTCTCCGCCGAACCGCTCCCCGAGCGCTGTCCGTACCCGCCCGTGACGCGGTTGGATTACTGTTATGCATTTGAAAACCCTTTAGTATTTCTGTGGTGTATTGGGTTGTACGATGAGTACGACCCCCGCGCCGGACGTGGAGCGAACCATCGAGTACTGCGAGACGGAGGACGTCACGCCCGTCGAGATAGCGGCGGAGGGACTCGACTCGACGGCCCCGGAGTACCTCCGGGACCTGCGCCGTGAACTTACCCGCGAGGGACTCTACCCCGCCGGTCTGGCGGTGGACGCGACCTTCGACGAGAGCGGCACGCTCCCCGCCCAGCGGGAGGCCGACCGACTGCGCGGCTACGTTCGTGCGGCGGCGTTCCTCGGCGCGGGGTCGGTGACCGTCCGCGTCCACGAGGTCGCCGACGAGTCCGCCGCTCGTCCGGCGCTGTCGGCGTGTGCGGAACGCGCCCGGCGGGAGGGCGTCGAGTTCGAGGTCGAGGGGTCGCTCTCGGTGCCAGACGCCGGCGTCCGCGGCGCCTGACGCCGATGGACCGTGCGGCGGTCGAGCGACACCTCGGGACACTCGCCTCCTTCTCCGACCCCGACCCCGCACTGGAGCAGTACCCGACGCCGGCCGACCTCGCGGCCCACCTCGTTCACCTCGCCGACCTGCAGGGCGACCTGCGACGACCGGTCCTCGACCTCGGCGCCGGAACCGGCGTCCTCGCACTCGGTGCCGCGCTGAAAGGTGCCCGCGTGGTCGGCGTGGAACGGGACGCCGACGCCGTCGCGGTCGCCCGCGAGAACGCCGCGGCCCTCGCGTCGTCACTCCCGGCCACCACCCCGGCGTGGGTGCAGGGTGACGTCTCGCGACTGCCGGCGTGCCCGAACCGACCGGTGACAGTGCTCTCGAACCCGCCGTTCGGCGCACAGGCGGGGAGTGCCGGTGACCGACCTTTCCTCGTGGCTGCCGCCGATGTCGCGGCCGTCTCCTACACGGTCCACAACGCCGGCAGCCGCGCGTTCGTCGAGTCCTTCGCCGCCGACAACGGCGGGCAGGTGACTCATGCCTTCCGCGGCGACCTCGACCTCGACCGCCAGTTCGACTTCCACGAGTCCGACCGGCGGACCGTCGAGACCGTGGTGGTCCGGGCCGAGTGGGGCCCGGACGGCGGTTCCCCCCGAGCGTAAGACAGGTTACGGGACGGAGCGTGTGCCGGAACGATGGCTGGTTACGACCGTCGTTCGTTCCTCGCGGCCGTCGCTGCGGGCGTGACGGCCCTCGCGGGATGTTCCGGCGACGCCACCCGTCGCGACCCGTTCGACGCGCCGACGCGGTCGCCACGGCCGGCGGAACGCGAGACGCCGACGCCGTCGTTCACCGCCGACGAGGGCCGCCCCGGCGACCCGGTGCCGCCGCGCCTGCGTGCCGGGCCGGCGACCACCTGTCCGGCGGGTGTCACGGCCTTCGACCCGCCGTGGGTCGTCGCCGCCCGGGAACCGCTCGACGGGTTCCTCCTCAGCATCCGGGACGGGTTCCTCTCGCTCGGCCAGACGGTGCGGTGCGAGTTGCGGAACTTCTCGGACGGCACGCGTACGACCGGTCCGCGTGACCGCGTGGACGTGCAGTACCGCGGCGCGGACGGCTGGCGGACGGTCTTCGGCGGTCCGCCGGGCGGCGTCGTCGGGAATGTAACTCCGGTCACCCACTCCGTCGGCGGGGGCTTCACCTGGGAGTTCCCGTTCACCCGCGAGGGACTCGCCGGGCTCGTCGCCGACGAGAGCGACCTGCGGGTGTGTGGCCCCGTGGGTCCCGGTATCTACCGGTTCGTGTACTCCGGGGTCAGGCCACAGGCCGAGGCGGAGACCGGACTCGACCTCGCGCTGGCGAAGCCGTTCCGCGTCCGGGCACGGTGACGGAGCGACGGCCCGACGGCGAGACGTCGGGCGACCACCGACCCCGTCAGTCGTACGTCTCCTTCGTGAACACCTTCACCCGGGTGTCGTTGATGGCGGCGAAGACGGTCCCGTCGCGGTTGGTGAGCGTCAGTTGGCCGGCGGTTACCGACTCGCCGGCGTCCGGAACCGGCACGGTCGAGAGCGTCTCGTTGCTCGCCTCGACGACGACGAAGAAGCCGTCCTCGCCGGGCACGACGGTGAGGTTCCGACCGGCGATGGTGTCGGCGGCGGTCGCCGGCTCCGACCGGAAGGCCAGTCTGCGCTCGCCCTCCGGCGGCCGGAGCCACACCTTGTAGGCCGTTCCGCCGCCGTCGGCCGTCCAGCCGCGTCGGATAGCCGTCACGGACTCCTGCCAGCCCACGCCGCCGACGTCCACCGTGACCGTCCCGTCGAACGCCAGGCGGTCGGTCGAGACCACCTGCTGCCAGATGCTCCGCCCCGGACTGGTGACGACGACGCCGCTCGTCTTCACCGTCGTCGTCTCGTTGAACAGCGAGACGTTCACGACGGCGACGCGTTCGTTCGTCACGTCCTCGGCGTAGGCGACGGTGTAGTCCCGGACCTGGACCTGCCCGCCTGGGTCGCCCGGCGCGGAGGTGTCCGCGACGGTGAACAGCTTCGACCCGACGCCCGGACCGGCGAGTACCCCGAGACCCACCAACAGGAGGGCGACGGCCACCGTCCGGCCGGTCAACCGGAGGTCGTCGCCGAACAGCAGTCGTCGCAGTCGGCCGCCGTCACTCCGGTCGCCGCCCCCGCCGTCGGCACTCGCTGCCGTGCCGCCGACCGGCGCGGGGCGGTCGTCGTCGCCTCCGTCTCCGGTACCGTCCCCGTCTCTGCCGCCGTCAGCCTCCACCGCTGGGTTCCCGGGCGTCTCCGACCGGTCTCTGCGGTCGTCACCCTGGAGTCGCGGGAGCAGGGGTCGGTCCGATGCGGTGAGGGCGGCGGCGACCAGCAGCGACAGGGTCACCACCAGTACGACGCCGGGACCGCGGAAGAGGACGAACGACTCCTCGCCGCGGAACCAGTACACCGCCCAGAGCGAGCGCTCGACGCCGAACAGGAGGACGCCGGTCCAGAGTCGCAGTGCCGACGGCCGCCGCTCTCGCCGCACGAAAACGAGGTAGCCGACGACAACCCCGAGGAGGAGTCCAAGTGCGTGGGCCTGGATGGCTATCTGTGCCCACCACGGGGGGGCGGGCGGACTCGGCATCGGCGTATCCACGAAGACGGGTGACTGCAGGGCCCGGTAGGCCACCTCGAGGGTGCTCACCCCCGCGAGGGCGACGACCGTCCCGAATGGAAACCGTGTCAGCGCGAAGCCCGCGAACGCGAAGACCACGCCGGAGAAGCCGATGACGGGACCGATGGAGAGTGCGCTGGTCAGCAGTCCGACCACGATGACCGCGGCCGGGAAGACGACGAACGCCCGGACCAGCGGGTTGGTCCAGAGCGTTCCGAAGGAGGTGGTTCCCCGCTCGCGAGGGAAGTGGCCCCACGCGTACTCCGACAGCGACCCGAGGACGAGCGTCGCGACGAGGTTGCCGACGAGGTGGCCCGCGCCGTTGTGTGAGAACGGTGCCGTCAGAACCCCGAGCGGGTAGAGGTACGACCACGCCCGGAACGGCAGCGTCACCGGGTCGTACCACGACGCGGCACCGCCCTGGAGAAAGAGGTACACGCAGAGGACGCCCGTCGCGGACACCAGCGTCCCCCACGGGACGCCGAGGAGTAGCCGGGACCTGAGCGTCTGCCCCCACCGTCCGTCCGGCCGGTCGATGCGGTACACGACCGCGAGCGACCCCGACACCGCGAGGGTAACGGTCGCCACTAGCGTCGTCTCGAGGTCGCCGGTCGTCACGCCGACGGCCACCGTCCCCACGAGTACCAGGAGTGCACCGACCCCGTAGGCGCCGGCGTACCCGAGCGCCCGGGGTCGGCGGTCGCCGCCGAGGACCGCAGCCACGGCCGCCGCCGCGAACACCGGTAGCAGTGCCGGCACCAGCCACGCGAACAGCCCCAAGACCATCCACCGGCCGTCGGGGGTGGAACCGCTTGAACCTTGCCCGCCGGGGCGGAGCGCCCGGAACCACAACCGATAAGCGCCGCTCGTTCCGATTAGGGGTATGCAACTGCGCGTCGTCGAGAACGAGGAACAGGAACTCGTCATCGAGATCGGCGGCGAGGACCACACGTTCATGAACGTCCTCAAGCGGTCACTCCTCGAGATAGAGGGGGTTGCCGCCGCCACGTACGACATGAACCCGGAGCAGTCCGGGGGACAGACGGATCCCCTGCTGACGGTCAAGACCGAGGAGGGGACCGACCCGCTCGACGCCCTCGAGGAGGGCGCAGAGCGCGTCACGGAGAAGACCACGGAGTTCCGGGACGCCTTCGAGACCGCCGCCTGACCGCCGGGCCCCTACAGTCGAACCGGGACGCCTCGCTCGTGCAGGTACTCCTTGACCTCACGCACGGAGTAGGTGCCGAAGTGGAAGATGGAGGCGGCGAGGGCGGCGTCGGCGTCGGCCTCGACCGCCTGGAGGGCGTGTTCGGGACCGCCACAACCCGACGAC
>CAZEIO010000095.1:0-7389 GCA_964512525.1 uncultured Halobacteriales archaeon | reverse complement strand
GGTACCACTCGAAGCTCTTCGTCTCCCGCAGGTCCTCGGGCATCGAGGCCTGGTAACTGGCACTCAGTTCGGCGAGCGTGTCGGTGTTCTTGCTCATTGTTGGTCGGACGTTGCTGCCGTCCCGACGGCCGCCGTCGTGTCCGGCGACGACGACCCCTCACTCACGGTCGGGAGGGCGACGGGCGAGCACGCGCCGTCCCCAGCGACGGTCGCCGTCACTGTGACGCGTTGGCACGGGCGGATGCGCGTGCGGTTCCGTGGTCATGCTGTGTCTGTGTGTTCTATCGTCCGTTCGCGAACGCCTGCCCACCCCGCGGAGCAATAAATTCGCGGGGCGGCGGGCGGCATCCGGGCTGTCTGTCCGCTCGGGGTCGGACTAACTTAAGCCCTGCCACTATCATCAGCTTTATTATACTACGACTGCGCGCCGGCGGCCACTCGGTCGGGGAGAGCGACACCGGACCGAAGCGACTACTATCCAGAGACCGGCCCCCGACCGAGACCGTCTTGTGGCCGGAACCCCCGAGTGCCGGTATGGACGCGGCCGGACCGCTCGCGGAACTGCCGGCGGGGTGGCAGGTCTGGAGCGACGGCGACGAGGGCCGGGTCGTCCTGACCTACCGGCCCGACGTGTTCGACTCGGACGCCTTCCCCGCGGCCTGCCTGCCGACGCTGTACGTCACTCGCGGCCCGATGGAGCGACGACGACCACCCGGCGAGGAGACCGGTCTCCGCGACGACTGGCACGTCACGCTCTACCTCGAGCCCGACGTCGCCGCGCCGGCGCGGTCGTTCGACCGCCGGGACGGCGCCCTCGACGGGGCCGTCGAGTGGGCACGAGCGTTCGACCGCGGAGACGTGGACTACCGGGCACTCTACCAGGTGCCCCGCGGAGACTACCTCGACCGTCTCGACGACCTGACCGGCGACTGAGCCGACGCGAGCGACCGGGGGGCGACCGCGTGCCCGAGAACCTTAACCGGCGGCCGTCCGACGTACGGCTATGAGTCAGGTCACCCTCATCGGAACTCGCCTCGCGAGCGAGGGGACGGAGTTCGTGTACCAGGGCGAGGCCAGCGGCTGTGAGGGCTGTCCGTACCGGGACCAGTGCCTCAACCTGCGGACGGGAGTCAAGTACCGCGTGACCGACGTCCGTGACAACGCACAGACCTTGGAGTGTGCGGTCCACGACGACGGCGTCACTGCCGTCGAGGTCGAGACGGTACCGGTCCGGGCGAACGTCGCGAACGACGACGCCTACGCCGGCAACCGCACCGCCCTCGAGGGACCGTGTCCCCACGTGGACTGCCCGAGTCACGAGTACTGCGTTCCGGACGGCGCGGAGATGGACGCCGAGTACCGCATCCAGGAGGTCGTGGGCGAACCGCCACACGAGTTCTGTGCGCTGGACCGCGACCTGACGCTCGTCGAGTTCGCGCCGCCGGAGGATCAGTCGTAGTCCACGGCGCCGTCGGCGGTCACCGACCCCACCCGGGTCGCCGCGTACCCGAACAGGTCGGCGTAGCCGTACGCCGAGAGCAACACCGGCACGAACGCCGTCGTCGCCACCTGCGGGACGCCGTCCACCGTCGCGAACGTCTCGCCCTCGGCGACGAGTTCGAAGTTGTCCACGACCACCTCGTAGTCGGCGTCGTTGGGCTTCGGGATGGGACGGTCGATGCGGTACAGCGGCTTCGGTCGCGACTCGACGGCCTCGCTCGTCGCGCCGGTGGCGGCGAGGAAGGCTCGTGCGATCCGTCTCGCGTTCTCGGCCGCCCGGTCGGTGCCGAGGCGTCCCGTCTCGACCTCGACGGCCGGCAGCGCCTCCAGGAGACGGCCGTCGTCGAGACCGCTCGAGTCCACGACCGAGTCCACCGGAAGTGCGGCACAGGTCTCCAGTTCCCGGCTGTCGGGGTCAACCACCACGCCGAACGGTCCCGGGTGAGACTTCGTCGTGTGGATGGCCAGCGTGAACTTGTCCGCGAGGAGGTCGTACAGGTCGGCGGCGAGGCGGCCCTCGTGGCTGTCGCCGAACTCGAACGTCTCCGGGTCGTTGCTCCGTGGCGGAAACGCCCGGTTGAGGTCCTCCTCGACGTAGCGCACCCCGCGGTCGAGGGCCACCTCGTTGGCGACCACGAGCGTCACCGACCCGGTCAGGTCGAGGTCGGCGGACCGGAGGTACTCGACCGCGCGGACGCCCGCCGGTTCGTCGCCGTGGATGCCACCGACGACGGCCACCTCGGGCGGACCGCTCCCCACCTGTTCGACGTGCACTATCCCTCCTCGGCCGCGGGGAGGCTAAAGCGTCTCGAAATCGCGACCACCGGCGGCGTCAGTCGAGTGCGGCGGCGTACCGGCGGTCAACGTCGCGTGCCGTCGGTGTCGCCCCGTCGAGGCGAATCGCCCAGCCGTCCAGTACCGTCGGGTCGTCGAGAGCGTTCGTGACGACGGTACGGACGTCGAGGACGTCCACCCCGTAGAAGTCGGCCGGGACGCCCTGGAGGTACTGGAGTACGGTCCGGAACAGGTTGCGCATCCCCGCGTCGTCCTCGAAGTCGAAGTGCTTGTACGCGCCGGCGGCCACCTGCACCATCCCGTGGAGGAACGCCGACTCGGTCGTCCCCGCTCCGTAGTTGTACCACTCGTCCGCAAAAATTGATTGCGGATGTGTAATGGAATTTGGTGGCGGCCCAACACGACCGGGTAGAGGCACACGATGGCCAAATCGATGCGAGAACGGTACGAGACGGCGCGGGAGCGCATCAACACCGACGAGGACGTGAGCGAGACGGAGCGGCGGCTGATATTGGAGTTTCTGGACGCGAACGACCCTGAACGGAACACCTACCAGATGCCGGACGCCAAGACCAAGAGCGACGGGACGCTGGCCCGCTACGCACGGGCGCTGTGCCGGGTGGCGCGGGACTTAGAGCCGGACCTGACCGACGCGACGGCGTACGACCTCAATTCGCTGATGGACGACTTTCTCAGCGGTGCGGCCCCGAGCGTGAAGGACGAGGGGCTGGCCAGCACGTCCGCCCGAAATCTCCAGGGACCGCTTCGCCGCTTCTACCTCTACCACGACGACCTCGGCGTGGACCGGGACGCCATCCATTTCGCGGAACAGAAAGAGTCGCCCGTGGACGAGCGGGATATGTTCACAAAAGAGGAGGCACAGGCGCTCCGCGACGAGGCGAAGCGGCGCGGGCCGCGAGACGCCTGTCTCGTGGACCTGTTGCTCTACACCGGCCAGCGGCGGAGTGCGATACTGAACCTTCGCCTGAAAGACGTGGACGCGGAGGCCGGCATCTTCTACCTGAACGACGACGACGGCGACCTGAAGGGTGCGAACGGCAAGCGCCCGCTGTTGGGGGCCGCGAAGGCCGTCCGCGACTGGAAACGCCAGCATCCCACGGGCGACCCCGACGACTACCTCATCACCCACAAGCACGACCAAGCCGGCCGCGACGACGTGCGACCGGGCGACAAGTTGAATCCCAGCACCGTGTACCGCCAACTGCAACGCATCGGGGACGCCGCTGGCGTGGACAAGCCGGTGAACGCCCACAACTTCCGGCACTACTTCGTGACGGTCTGTAAACGCGACTACGGGATGGACAACGACACCATCAAGCACCTCATCGGCCACGAACCGGACAGCAAGGTGATGGAGCGGACGTACGCCCACCTCACCGATGAGGACCATATCGAGGCCGCCGAGGTGGCCCACGGGCTTCGAGACGCCGACGAGGACAGCCCGCTCACGCCGCCGGTCTGCGACCGCTGTGGTGAACCGCTCGAAGGCGACTGGAAATCCTGTCCGGCGTGTGGCTTCGTGTATGCTCCCGACGCGAAGGCGGCCGAGGACAAGATAGACGCCGACGAGAAAGACGATTACGCCGAGACGACGCCGAACGGCGACACACAGGACAAACTGGACACGCTGGACGACCTGCTGGACGACCCCGAGGTGGAGGCTGCGCTTCTCGAAAAAATGGCCGACGAGTAACGCACCACCCCACCGCTTTAGGCGACCCAAACTTTTCAAAGTCCTGACGTTTAATCAGGTGGCCGCTGTGCCGTCACGTATGCCACCGCTACGTGGCCGCTTCGCCGCGCCTAACCGGGGTGTTGCCCCGTGAGTACTCCCGCCAGCACCCCCGAGGACGCACCCCGAGGGCGACATCCCCGGTCCCGGTGCAGGCGAGACGGTTCGCTTAACAGGCCGCCCCGACTGGTGGCGAGTGCGTGCGGGGGTAGCCAAGCCTGGAAACGGCGGCGGATTCAAGACCCGCTCCCGAAGGGGTCCACGGGTTCGAATCCCGTCCCCCGCACTGCAGGCGTCGCCCCGTTGCGACCGCCTCGCGTGCAGGAGATCGCAGGAGCGATCTTCCCCCGCAACTCCTCCGACGACAGTCCCGAAGCGAGAGTTGCCCAGGGCGACCGCCGAGAGCCCACTGGACGAGAATACGTATCAGAGCACCAACTATTAACAGTCTGCGTCCCCGATCCGAGGGGCATGGGCGAGGGGAGAGATCCGGCGGCGGTCGTCCGTGACGTGATCGCCTTCTCGAACGAGGAGTCCGAGGACACAGACGTCTTCGCCGAGAACATCGAGGTGCACAACCCTGGACTGCCGGACGGCGTCGTTCACAGTCGGGAGGCGTGGATCGAGTACCACGACGCCGTCGTCGCCGCGTTCCCGGACGTCAGGTTCGAGGTGATCGACATGGTCGTCGGTGACGGCGTCGTACTGACCGAGATGGAGGTGACGGGCACTCACCGCGGCGAGTTCAAGGGCGTGCCGGCGACGGGTCGGCGCGTGACCTTCCGTTTCATGGACAAGTACGTCGTCGAGGACGGACGGGTCACGGAGTGGTACACCTACTACGATACCGCGGAGCTCCAGTCGCAGTTGGGGCTGACCTTCCCGGAGGTGCTCGGGCAGTTCCCGACTCTGGCCGTCGAGAAGCTCCGGTCGGCGCTCTGAGTTGCCCGGCAGTCCCGGTCGTGGGCGGCGACGGTACTTTCGCGCCGGACCACGAACAAGAGGGCGTGACCCGGAGTGTGGACCGCGACGTCGAGTTCGTCCTCCTCGGCCGGCCCGACGACGGGCCGACGCTCCGTCTCGACCACCGCGAGTTCGCCTACGCCGGCAAGTTCGTGATGTCGGCCACGGGGAAGGCAGTGCTGCGGCCGGCGGCCGACGGGAGGGCCGCCGACACCGGGCCGGGGCCCGACGACGGGGACGACCGGAACGTCCTCGCCGCCGTCGCCTTCGACGCCGACCGGACCGATCCCGACACACTCGTCGTCCGGTACGTCACCGTCCGCGAGGACCGCCGTGGCGAGGGCCTCGGACCCCACCTCCTCTCGGCCCTCCTCGACGGTATCGACGACTACGACCGGGCCCGGATCGCGGTCAACAACCCCTTCGCGTACGAGGCACTCTATCGCGCCGGCTTCGCCTTCACCGGACGGGAGACGGGCATCGCAGAACTCGTCTTGGAGCGACCCGTCGGGCGGGCGGCGGCCGGCAGCGCCGAGCAGTACCGGGTCGGGATGGAACGGTTCGCGGAGCGTGACCTGACCGACGCCGAGCGTCCCTTCGTCCGGGAGCGAGTCGAGCGCGGTCCACCCGGGACGATCCCGGGCGTCGACCGACCCGGAACTGACGGGCCGGCCGGGGACGACGGACGCCACCGTTGAAGTTCGCGGCCCCCGGAGGGGGACTATGGGCAACGCGGCGCTGCGAGACCTCGCGGCCATCGAGACGGTCTCGTTCGACGAACTCGGCGGTGCGACGGTGGCGGTGGACGCCCACAACTGGCTCTACCGCTACCTCACGACGACGGTCAAGTTCACCGCGAACGGCGCCTACACGCACGACGGCGACGAGGTGCCGAACCTCATCGGTATCGTCCAGGGATTGCCGAAACTGCTGGAACACGACCTCACGCCCGTGTTCGTCTTCGACGGCGGCGTCACGGACCTGAAGCAGGCCGAGGTCGAGCGTCGCCGCGAGAAGCGCGAGGAAGCCGAGGAGCGACTCGCGGAGGCCCGCGAGCGAGGCGACGCGGTGGAGGCCGCCCGGCTGGAGTCCCGCACCCAGCGACTCACGCCCGTCATCCAGGAGACGAGCCGGGAACTCCTGCGGTTACTCGACGTTCCCGTCGTCGAGGCACCGGCCGAGGGGGAGGCTCAGGCCGCACACATGGCCCGCCGGGACGTCGTGGACTACGCGGGCACCGAGGACTACGACGCCCTCCTGTTCGGCGCGCCGCTGACGCTCCGGCAACTCACCAGCAGCGGCGACCCCGAACGGATGTCGCTCGCGGCCACCCTCGACGAACTGGACCTGACGTGGGAGCAACTCGTCGATGCCGCCATCCTCGTCGGGACGGACTTCAACGAGGGACTCGACGGCGTCGGGCCGAAGACGGCCGTCAGCGAGGTGCGAGAACACGGCGACCTGTGGGGCGTCCTCGACGCCCGCGGCGACCACATCGAGGCCGCCGACCTCGTCCGCGACCTCTTCCTCGACCCGAACGTCGCGGACGTGACCTTCGACGGCGAGATCCGGCCGGACGTCGCGGCGGCCCGCGACTACGTCACCGACGAGTGGAGCGTCCCGGCCGACGAGGTGGCGTCCGGGTTCGACCGCATCGAGGCGGCGGTCACGCAGACCGGTCTCGACCGCTGGACCTAAGCGGTCTCCGCGACGCCGCTGTCGGTCGGTCGGAGCGGTCGCAGACTGTCCAGTGACCGCCGAGAGTGGGACGTGACCGAACCGACCCGTTTTACCAGTCGGTGGCCCGTACGCCGGGGCATGGACGACGACGCAGACGCCGACCACCGGACCGAACGCGACAGTCTCGGCGAGGTACGGGTGCCCGCCGACGCCTACTGGGGGGCCCAGACCCAGCGGGCGGTCGAGAACTTCCCCATCTCCGACGAGCGGTTCGGGCGACGCTTCGTCTGGGCGCTGGGCACTGTCAAGAAGGCCGCCGCGCAGGCGAACCTCGACCTCGAACTGGTGCCGGAGGCGGAGGGCGAGGCCATCGTCGCCGCGGCCGAGGAAGTCGCCGCGGGCGACCACGACGACCAGTTCCCGGTGGACGTGTTCCAGACCGGGTCGGGCACCTCGACGAACATGAACGCGAACGAGGTCATCGCGAACCGCGCGACCGAACTGGCCGGCGGGGAGGTGGGCAGCCGCGACGTTCACCCGAACGACCACGTCAACTACGGCCAGTCCAGCAACGACGTCATCCCGACGGCGATGCATGTCGCGTCGCTGGAGGCAGTCGAGCGCGACCTCATCCCGGCACTGGAGACGCTCCGGGAGGAGCTCGCCGCGAAAGAAGCGGAGTTCTCGGACGTCGTGAA
>CAZEIO010000094.1:4560-7429 GCA_964512525.1 uncultured Halobacteriales archaeon | reverse complement strand
GACGACCACGGCTGGGAGATGGACGACGACGACCTCTTCGAGAAGGCCGCCGACGCCGGTCTCGACGGCGAGGACTACGGCGAACTCGACGTCAACCAGGGCGAGTACATCCTCGAGGCCGCCGAGGCCCAGGGGTACGACTGGCCGTTCTCCTGTCGAGCCGGCGCCTGCGCGAACTGCGCCGCCATCGTCAAGGAGGGCGAGATCGACATGGACATGCAGCAGATCCTGTCGGACGAGGAGGTCGAGGAGAAGGACGTCCGCCTGACCTGCATCGGGTCGCCCGCCGCCGACGAGGTGCGGATCGTGTACAACGCAAAGCACCTCGACTACCTGCAGAACCGCGTCATCTGATCCCGACCGGTCGCCCGGATTCGACGCCGGAATCGCTCGAGTACCCCGCCTTCTCTCTCGACTCGTCCGTCGCCCGGAGCGGCGTCGCTCAGTCGCCCGTCGCGGTCTCCGTCCTGTACGCCGACCGCAGGTAGTCGGCGGCGGCCCGCACGAGTTCTGGCCGGTAGGTCCAGAAGCCGGTGTAGCGGTCGGGACCGGTCTCCTCGCTGACGAGGGCCCCCATCTGGTCGTCGTCGCCGGCGCCGTCGTAAACCACGAACCAGGAGTCGGCGAGTTCGTCGGTGTCGCCGGCGTGGAGGGTGTACCGCTCCGCGTTCGGCACCGCACCCGGGCGGCCGTACACGTGGACGTCCACGTCCGTCGCGGCGATGCGCTCGTACAGCGACTGGGTTCCGAGTTCGTCGCGCAGGCGGTCGAGTCGCTGGAAACCGGCGTGGAGCGTCCCGCGGCCCACCTCGAGTGCCCGCGTCTCCACGAGGCGGCTGATCCGTACCAGCCGGAGTTTGCCGCCGTTTTCGACGGTGTACTGCTGGCGACTCACCCGGTCGAGGATGTCGGGACGGACGACCGAGGCCGCCGTCCCCTCGACGTCGGTGCGAGTCCCCTCGAACCGGATCGCGTCGAGAACCTCGCCGACGGGACTCATCGACACCGGCTCCGACTCGCGGTGGAGGAGTGCCACGTCGGCCGGGAACGTCGTCGAGAGGGTGGCGGTTCGCACCGCGACGCCGTGGCGGTCGAAGTACGACCGGAGGTCCGCCAGGTCCTCGTCGTCGCCGGTGTGGTTGCACACCGTCAGGGTGTGTCCCGTCTCGTCCACGTGTTCGATGAGGTCGTGGAGGGAGGCGGGCGTCGGAACCGCGTCGGCGTATTCTCGGTCCGGGTCGCGGCCGGCACCGGAAACACCGTCGTCGGCGGGGTCCGGTACCGGGGTGTCGTCGGGGGCCTCGACGTCGAACGGCGCCCAGTCCGTCTGGCCGACCGCCCCGAGGAGTCGCCACTCTGGGCCCGCCGTTCCCTCGCGGATGGAGAGCGTGCCCTCGAACGGTTCCTCGAAGCGGGCGATCTGGCCGTCCGTGTCGGCGTTCACCAGGAACAGGCCGACGGCACCGGTCTCCTGCACGCGAGCGCCGATGGTGTGAGCGAAGCGGTACACCGATTCGAAGTCGGCGTAAACGAGGAGTGACGAGAGAGAGTCCACGACCAGGCGGACGCGGTCCACACCCTGGCCGTACAGCGTCTCCAGCGCCCGGGTGACGCTCACGCCGATGCCGGTGAGGTCGGCGGGCGAACTCACCCGTTCGACGCCCAGGATCCCGGAGACGGTCGTGTCGCTGCCGGTCGCGTCGACGACCGCGAGACGCTCGCGTGCGCCGTCGCCGGTCGTCCACCTGCCGACCGATTCCACCACGGTGTCGGCGTCGCGGTTGACGCCGACGACGACTGCTCCCTCGCCGTCGTCGAGGCCCTGGGCCAAGAAGCGGTGGGCGACGCGTCGGATCCCGAGCATCGGGGGACTCGCCCCGAGCAGGCGCGTCCCCGACGGCAACTCGGAGACCGGCAACACGCCGTCGGTCGAGTACACGGCGATAGGTACGAGGCGGCCGACTATAACACCACGGAACGTTCCCGAGGAGGGGACACGGGACCGCGCTCTCGACTCGTCACCGGAATCTACATGACCGCCGACGCCGGTCCACCGAACGATACCGTGATAGACATCGGCGTGGTCGTCGCCTCCCGGGGCCACCTCCTCGACCTGGTGCGACTGGTGGTCGTCCCCGTCCTCGCGTGGGCGGCCTACCGCGACGTCCAGACCCGCCGGGTTCCGGGAGCGACGTGGCGACCGCTCGTCGTCCTCGGACTCGCACTCCTGGTCGTCGAGTCGGCGACGGCGCTCGGAGGCGACGCCGCGACGCGAGACGCCTTCCTCGTCCGGGCGGGCCTCTCGCTCGGGTTCGTCGTCCCGCTGTCGTACGCGTTCTGGCGGGTAGCCGGCTTCGGCGGGGCCGACGCGAAGGCGGTGATGGTACTCGCCCTCCTGTTCCCGACCTACCCGGAGTACCTCACGACCGCGTGGCCACAGGCCCTCGGCGTCCCCGGGAGTATGCCCGTCGTCGAGACGCAGGTCGGCGTGTTCGCCTTCACCGTCCTGACGAACGCCGTCGTCGTCGGGGCACTGTACCCCGTCGCGCTCGTCGCCTACAACGCCGCCCGGGGTGACGTCTCGTCGATCATGTTCCTCGCGAGACCGGTGGCCGTCGAGCGTCTGCCCCGCACCTACGGTCGCCTCCTCGAACGGGCGGACGGCACCGCGGGCCGCGGCCTCGACCTCGACGCCCTGCGGATGTACCTGCAGTACCGCGGTCTCGACCTCGCCGACCTCCGCGCGGACCCGGAGCGATACCGCGACCCCGACAGTCTCCCGGCGTCGCCGAACCCGGCCGGCGACGGCGTGGTCCGGAGCGACGGCGGGCGGGCGACGGCGACGGACGGGACCGACCACGACCACGAC
>CAZEIO010000094.1:0-4460 GCA_964512525.1 uncultured Halobacteriales archaeon | reverse complement strand
TCGAGGACACGGTCGCGGGACCGGACTCCGAACCGGACACCGGGAGCGACGAAGACCACGACGACCCGTGGGGCGCCGAGCGCTTCCTCGCGGACGTCGAGGGGAGTGCCTACGGCACCTCGGCCGCGGACCTGCGGGACGGCCTGGACCTCCTCGTGACGGCCGACCGGGTCTGGGTGTCACCCGGACTGCCGTTCATGGTGCCGCTGTTCCTCGGGACGGTACTCGCCCTGTCGTACGGCGACCTGCTGTTCGGGGCGCTCGCGGCCGCGGGCGCGGTCTGAGACGCGACGGGCGCCAGCAGAGGACGACCGCCCCCGGACGGCAGGGCGCCGCCGGACCACCGCCGGGTGCGGAGCCGAGGACTTACCACGGGGGCCCGCGAGGCGGCGTCATGGCCGCAGAGCGATTCGACGGCTACCGCGCCTTCGACTATCTCGACCACGACCACCCGGACCTCGCCGGCACGTACGCCGAGGTCGCCGAGCCGTACGAGGTGCCCCTCGACGCCGACGAGGAGGCCCGCTACGAGCGTCTCGTCGCGGACCACCCCGTCGTCAGCCTCCACGAACACGCCTTTCACTTCCCGGCGGACATGGCCGACCTCTCGGCGTACGTCCGCGAGGGGCGCTGCTACACCGCCTACGAGGCGCTCGCGGCGTCGAACGTGGACGCCGTCTTCGACATGCACCTCGACGGTCTCTCCGGAATCCGGACGAAGAAGGGCTGGACCTACGACGACGTCGTCCACGACGTGACGATGCGGGCGAACGACATCGCACACTCGGACACGGTGGACGTCGTCGGTTCCGTGGACGAGATACGCGCGGCCGCCGCCGCGGACCGCGTCGGCTTCGTCCCCGCGCTAGAGTCCTCGATGCCCATCGAGAACGACCCCGACCGCATCGAGACGCTGTACGGAATGGGCGTGCGCTCGCTGGGTATCACGTACATCCAGTCGAACGCCCTCGGGACGGGCGGCGGCGACGACTTCGGCATCGACGGCGGTCTCACGGCCTTCGGTCGGGAGGCCGTCGGGCGAATGAACGACGTCGGGATGGCGATCAGCGTCAGTCACGCCAGCGAACGGACCACGCTCGACGCCTGCGAGGTGTCCGAGGCGCCGGTCTTGGACACCCACTCTCGCCCGGCGGGCGCGGGCGAAGACGAGGGCCGCGGCGCGAGCGACGAGGCACTGCGAGCGGTGGCGGACACCGGCGGCGTCGTCGGCATCGTCGCCTCGGCGACGGTACCGGACATCGAGACGTACATGCGGGACTTCGAGTACGTCCGCGACGTAGTGGGCATCGACCACGTCACGTTCGGGCCGGACACCCTGTACGGCGACCATCGCGCCCTGTTGCAGGCTCTCGGGAAGCAGTACGACGTGGACATCCCCCTCGAAATCGACGGCCACCGCAACGTGAAGGGCCTGGAGAATCCCACCGAGGCGTGGGAGAACATCCCCCGGTGGCTGGTGAAGGAGGGCTACTCCGACGAGGAGATTCGGAAGGTCGTCGGCGGGAACACGCTCCGGGTGCTGGAGGAAGTCTGGTAGGCCGACCGCGTACTGAGAGACACCCACCGCGCCGGGAGCGTCGAGGCCGAGACCCACCGGCGTCAGATTCAATCCTGCCCGGCGTCAAAGACCGTCCCGTGGCAGAGGCAGAGACAGTCAGTCGCCCCCCGGAGACCGCCGTCGGCGTACACGCCGTCGTCTCGCTCGTCCTGTTTTTCGCACCGCTGGTCGCGGCGGCGCGGCTGGCGCGGCCGGGAGAACCCATGTTCGGCGGAGTCGCCGCCGGTCTCGTTCCCCTCTACTACGTCGCGGTGTTCGTCGTCATGGTGACGCCTTCGGTTCGGTCGATGCAGGAGTCACCGGACCCGACGACGCCGGGTGTCCCGGCGGTCAGTGAGGACGGCGCCGTCGGCAGGCTACAGCGACGGTACGTGACCGGGGAGCTGTCGGAGAGGGAGTTCGAGCGACGTCTGGAGGGGCTACTCGAGAGGTCGGCCGAAGACGAGAGGAACGACGACCTCACCCCCGAGCGTCTCCGCGAGTCCGTGGGCCGCGCCGACGACGGGAGACGAGAGAGCGACGACCCGTGACGGGACGAGGTGTCGAGCGGCGTGGCGCGGCGCTGGAGAGCGACTGCACGGCGACCACGACGGCCGGTGGGTGGACGAGTCGTCGCCTCGTTCGGTGCGGTCAGCGCTCCGTCTCTCTCTCCGATGCATTCTTGATGAGGAACTTCATGTCGCCCTCGAACACGACCGTGTCCTCCTGGTTGGTCAGGGTGGTGTCGAGGACGACGAGACCGGCGTCGTCGCGGCTGGAGAGTTCGCGGACCTCGGTGACCTCCATCGACAGCGAGAGGGTGTCTTCCATGTGGACGGGCGCGGGGATGTCCATGTAGTTCATCCCGAGGAAGGCGACGACAGTTCGCTCGACGATGCCGGTGCGGTGGACGAGACCGGTGGCGACGACGAACGTCATCGGGCCGTGTGCGATGCGTTCGCCGAAGTCGTTCTCGGCCGCGTACTCCCGGTTGGTGTGCAGTTCCGTCCAGTCGTCGGCGAACATCGAGTAGGTGACGAAGTCCGTCTCGGTGATGGTCCGCCCGACCGACTGGAACTCCTGGCCGACCGCGAAGTCCTCGAAGAAGTGTGGCTCGTAGCTGTACACGCCCGCGGAGTCCACCGCTCGGGGCAAGTAGCTACCGGTGGTCGGCAGGGGCCGACGCGGGAGCCAGCCACTCGCGGGTCGCCGTGCGGCCGGAATTCTAGAGACAGTCTGGTCGGATCTTGAAGATGGCTTAAGATGCGTCGGCCGGAAATCGGTATATGACAGAGAGGGGCGTCCGGACGACGGTGGACGTGCGCTCGGTGGTCCGCGCGAGGACCCTCGACCGCGACCTCGGCCGCGACGTCCGGAGGGTGGCCGTCCGGGCCGTCGAGCGCGACGGGACGGTCCAGTCCAGCGAGCGGACGGACCCGTACCCGAGCGGCGCGAGCGGGTGGGTCGGCCGGACGGTGGGTGACGCATGAGCGAGATGGGCCGGGTCGTCGGGTCGAAAACAGAACGAGTATCGGTCTCGACTTCGACTAACGGGACGGCAAGGACCGTGGAGAAGGCACTCTGGTACCTCCTCGTCGGCACCCGAGGTGGCGCGAACCGCGTCAGGCTGATACGTGCTCTCTCCGAACGACCGATGAACGCGAACCAACTCGCGGAGACGCTCGAACTCGACTACAACACCGTGCGCTACCACATGGAGAAACTGGAGGACCACGACATCGTCGAACGGGGCGGCAGTGACTACGGTCAGCTGTACTTCCTCACCGACCGCTTCGAGAACCACCGTGACCGCTTCGAGGAGATAGTGGAGGCGATGGACTGATGGCCGAGATGACCTCGATGCTCGGGATGGGCGTCACGGTCTTCAACCTCGTCCTCCTCGTGGCACTCGGCGTCGTCTGGTTGCGCAACTACCGCACCTTCCACTCGCCGCTGTTGCTCGGCCTCGTGGTCTTCGCCGTCGTCCTGTTCGTCGAGAACACCGTCGCCGTGTACTTCTACTTCTCGACCGGGATGCTGTTCGCACAGGGGCCGTTCGTCCAGACCGCCGTCGCCGCGATGCGGAGTCTGCAGTTCGTCGCGCTGGGCGTACTGACGTGGGTCACGATGCAGTAGCGGCGGTCGTGTCGGACCACCGATCGTTCGGCCGTCGGCTATTTATTGGCCTTCGGCCACTACTGGGTGACGACGCCCTGCCCTGAGCGCGCCGGTGCCGGTCGGCGTGTGACGACCCGCCGCGGCGGCTGGGACGACGCTGGAGCACTGAGAAACACGTGAACGAGTTCGAGAGCGAGTCACCGAGAGGACGGCAACGACGTGTCGTCGAGGGCGACAGGACGGACACGGCCGGCCGACCGACGGACTGCGGTTGGCCGCGCCCGCCCGAGAACCGACGACCGAGGACGCGGGTACAAAAGGCCACCGGTAGTTCACGTCACCCGACGGCGGTGGTGCAACGAACGCCGGCCGGGAAATCCGCGTTAATCCCGCCGAACCCGGCGCGAGGACGATACGTGTATATACGCGAGACGCTCCCGTGGGAGAACACAGAGTATCGGCGGCGAAGTCACTCGGTGCGACGACGGCACTGGGGACGCCGACGGACCTGGGGCCACACATGACAGGACGGACGGACAGACGGGGACAGGCGGCGGTCGTCGGCATCGTATTACTGATCGGGCTGGTCGCCATCGGCGGCATCGGCATCCTCCTCATCGGCGGGCAGATAAACGAGGAGTCCAAGCAACGGGCGGAGACCGCCCGCGTCCAGCAGGCCTTCCTCGAACTCGGCCGGGACCTCAACACCGTCTCCCGGACCGACGACGGCGAGCGAGTGATCGACCTCGCCCTGCCCGACGACGCCGACAGCGCCGTCCGCGAG
>CAZEIO010000093.1:0-7443 GCA_964512525.1 uncultured Halobacteriales archaeon | reverse complement strand
CGTGTGACGTGCTCTCGACGGTGACCCCCGTCGAGGACCCCATCGTCGACCTGGCCGACGTCGGCGACCACACCCACGTCAACGCCATGGGCGCCGACGCCGCCGGCAAGCACGAACTCGCCGACGAGCTCCTGCAGGCCGCCACCATCGTCATCGACGACTACGAGCAGTGCACCCACTCCGGCGAGATCAACGTCCCGTGGTCGAGAGGCGTCCTCACCGACGACGACCTCTACGGCGAACTCGGCGACATCGTCGCCGGCCGGCTCGCTGGCCGCACCGCCGACACGGGCGTCACCGTCTTCGACTCTACCGGCCTCGCCATCCAGGACGTCGCCGCCGCCCACGTCGCCTACGAACACGCCGACGACAACGACAACGGTACGCCGTTCGAACTCCTGCGGACCGAGATGGCCGACCTGTAGCCGGCACCGTCCGCGTCACCTCCGGCGACGGCCCCCTCGCGCCCGGACTTTTGAGGAGGGGGGTCGAAGACCACCTATGGCACGCACGACGGTCACCTACGACGACGGCCACGTGTACGAGTTCGGGCCGGAGATGGAGGCGGCGTACGTCGCCGACCCGGGCGAGTCGCTGACCGTCTCGACGGTGGACAGCCTCGAGGGCACGATCCAGACGAACGACGACCGCCTCGACGCCATCCCAGAGGAGGTGAACGCGGCGACCGGGCCGGTAGCCGTCCGGGGCGCGGACCCGGGCGACGTCCTCGCGGTCGAGATAGAGGCGGTCCGCCTCGCCGAGGACCGCGGCCGCGCGGTGACCGCGCCGGGGTTCGGTCTCCTGCAGGACGACGCCGACATCGAACACCCGTTCACGCGGGTGACGCCGGTACACGACGGCGAGGACGGACAGACCATCGACTTCGAGGGCATCCCCGTGGACGTGGACCCCTGCATCGGCACCATCGGCGTCGCGACGGCCGGGGAGACGTTCACGACGCTCGTCCCGCACGACCACGGCGGCAACCTCGACACCACCGACGTCGCCGCGGGGGCGACGGTGTACTTCCCGGTGTTCCAGTCCGGCGGGATGCTCGCGCTGGGTGACTCGAAGGCCGCGATGGCCGACGGCGAGATGTGTGGCACCGGCGCGGAGGTGGCGACGGACGTTGACCTCACCGTGGACGTGGTCGAGACGGACCTCGACCTGCGACGACCGCTCGTCGAGACGGCCGAGGCGTGGAAGGTCCTCGCCAGCGCCGAGACGATGGAGGCGGCCGCGAAGCAGGCCAACCGCGACGCCCTCTCGCTGTTGGCCCGCGAACACGATCTCGAGCGGACGGAGGCGTACCTCCTCTCCAGTCTCGTCGGCGGTCTCGAAATCAGTCAGGTGGTGGACCCGCTCGTGACGGTGCGCAACGCCGTCCCGAAGTCACACCTGAGCGACCCGTTCTGACGCGCCGTCCAGTCACCGACCGGCGAGGGCGTCGAGCAACTCGCCGATTCCCCGGACGGCGAACAGAAGCGAGAGAAGGCGGGAGCAGTACCGTCCCGACGAACACCGACCAGCCGACGAGACTCATTCCGGCGTTCGGGCGGCTCACGTACGGCGGCGTGACGGGACGGGCGAGTCGCCGGAGGGGGGCAGGGTCGTCCGGGGGGCGTCTGGAGGGTCCGTCTCGGCCACGGCAGTCCTACGGGCGACGGCGAGATACGTCGGCCGCCCCGGGGCGAACTCAGTCTCCACCGAGGACGATATCGGAGAGGGCGGACAGGTCGGCGATGCTGTACGTCGGGTCGGCCTCGTCGGGGAGCGAGCGGTCGCGGCGGCGGACGTGGACGGAGTCCACTCCCGCGGCGGCGGCGACGGCGACGTCGTCGGCGCCGTCGCCGACCATCAGCACCCGGTCGCGGTCGGCACCGAGGTCGCCGATGGTCCGTTCGAGGCGACCGGTGGCCGGCTTGCGCTGGTCGCGTCCCGCGATACCCGGCGGGACGCCGTAGGTCGCGCCGAACCGGTCCGAAAAGTGTCTCCGGACGACGCTCTCGACGACCGACTGGTAGTTGTTGCTGAGGACGCCCGCACGGAGGGCGGGTCCCCCGTCGGGAGCGGTGTCCGACCCGTGCAGTCCGAGTCGGTCGAGGGCATCGAGGGCGTCGTCGTACGGCAGTTTTCCGCCGTCGGCGACGAGGTCTCGCTGGAGGTCGGCCAGTAGCGGGTCGAAGGCGTCGTAGAAGTCGGCGGGGGCGACGCCACGGTCCGCACACACCTCGCGGGCGTTCGCGGTGCCGTCCTCGGCCACCCGGAGGAGTTCGTCCTCGGTCGGGTCGATACCGACGGCGTCGAAGGCGGCGACGGCCGCCCGTCGCCGGAACTCGTATCCGGTGTACTCGACGAGTGTGCCGTCCATGTCGAAGACGAGGGCGTCGTACTGCCCGTCGCCCGACCTCGGTGTCATCGACCGTCCGTGAGTGGTCGGCGGAGGTAAGTCCACCGCCGCCGGACCGCCGGGGGACTGACAGCGGGATCGGCGTCAGAAGTCCCGGCCAGTGGCGGCGTCGCCCACGTCGTTTTCGGTCGCCTCGATTCCGAGTTCGTCGATGGCCGCTCGCATGTGTTCCGCGGCGACGAACTCGGCGCCGGCCGCGAGTCGCCTCTGGTGGGCCATAGCGAGGACCTCGGCGCGGCGGTCGTCGGGCACCGCGAACTTGTCGGCGACGAGTTCGATCACGAGTCCGTTGTTGTCCTCGGTGTACAGCGAGTGGAAGGCGCCGCGGTCGTACTCGCTGACGGGGTAGCCGGCGTCCTCGAGACCCGCGGTGATCTCGGGGATACGGTCGCCGTCGATGCGGAAGGCGAGGTGGTGGACCCGTCCGGGTTCGGGGTCGTCGAGGTCGGTCGAGTCCCGGTCCTCGCTGGCGAAGACGGTCAGCAGGCGGCCGTCGCCGGTGTCGAAGAAGAGGTGGGTGAGTTCGCTGCGGTCGAGGTTGGGCTGGCGGAGCACCAGTGGCATGCCGAGGATGTCGCGGTAGAAGGTGACGGTGTCCTCGACGTTCGTCCCCTCGACGGTGACGTGGTCCGTGCCGGTGACGCCGACCGGACTGTCCGGCCGGGTCGCATCGACTGCTGGCTGAGTCTGGTTCGACATGCAGACAGTAGGTGGCCGACGGTCTATACCCTTTCACACCCGGCCAGCCTCCCCTGTAACGGAACCGTTACACGTACCGAGCGTCGGCCGGCGAGACCGGACGACCCGCGTGGGAGCCGGTCACTCGATGTGGATCGCCGGGCGGTATGGACGGGCGCCCTCGGCGCGGTCGGCCGGGTCGTGGGGGTCGCCGTCCTCGCGGTACACCGTCACGTCGGCGTCGAACTCCCGGGCCAGGAAGTCCGCCGCGCCCTCGTACACCGCGACCTCGTCAACGTCGGCGAGGCGGTCGCGCTCCGCGGCCGGACGCTCGCGGACGAACGCTATCAGGTCGCCGACGAGGTCGTTGACGGCGTCGCCCCGTTCGCGCAGGTCGGGGTCGTCCATCACGGTGGACATGACGGCGCCGCGGTCGGGGTCGGGCGCGGCGTCCTCGACGGCCGCGAGTACCTCGCGCTTCCAGTCGGCGGCGACGTACACCCGCAACACGTCCGGGTCGGTACCGGTGACGTCCACGACCTCGTGGACGTCCTCGGTCAGCGACTGCACCAGTGCCTCCTCGGTCTCGACCGCCGGGTCCCGCAGGACGGGGTCGGCGGTCGGCCACGGGGCGTCCTCGGCGGGCGTGCCGGTCATCCGCTCGTGCAGTTCGTTCGTCAGGAACGGCATGAACGGGGCCAGCAGTCGCAGGCGGGTGCGCAGCACCGTCCGCAGGGTGTGCCGGGAGGCCGGGTGGTCGGGGTCCACACGGCGGCGGTACCAGCGCAGGTGCTCCCCGAAGTCGTAGAAGACCGCCTGCGAGGCGGTGCGGGTCTCGTACTCCGACAGCGCCTCGGTGACCGTCTCGACGGTCGCCTGCAGTTTCGACAGCAGCCAGCGGTCGATCGGGCGCCGCTCGGGGTCCGCCGGGTCCTCGGCGTCTATCAGGGCGACGGCGCGGTCCCAGAAGCGGTCCACGGCCTCGCGGGTGGCCGAGACGGCGTCCGGTTGCCAGTCGAAGTCCTGCCACGGTTCGGCGGCGTTCAACTGGAAGAAGCGGACGGTGTCGGCGCCGTACTCGTCCACGACCTCGCCCGGCAGGTCCACGTTGCCCTTCGAGGAGGACATCTTCTCGCCCTCCTTCAGCCCCATGCCCATGATGGTGATGCCGCCGGGCCAGTTGGGCCGGTCGAACAGTTCGGCGTGGTGGTAGAGGAAGAAGGTGAGGTGGTTGTTCACCAGGTCGTTCGCGGAGAAGCGTACGTCCACCGGGTACCAGTGCTCGAACTCCTCGCGCAGTTCCGCGGCCCGGGGGTCGGACCCCTCGCCCAGCAACAGCGTGTCGAAGAACTCGTCGTCCAGTTCCTCGGGGGGAACGTCGTCGATCCGGTGGGCGATCGTGTAGTAACTCATGTAGATGGTCGAGTCACTCAGCGGCTCGATGACGAACTCGTCGTCCCACGGCAGGCGGGTGCCCAGCCCGTAGTTGCGGATACAGGGCCACTCCTCCAGCCAGTCCACCGTGTGGTGGTACTGCTCGCGGGTGTTCTCGGGGACGGCCTCCATCCGGTTGACGGCCTCGTGGGCCAGTTCGCGCCACCGCTCGTCGTTGTACCGCAGGAACCACGTCTCCTGCTGGGCGACCTCGACGTCGCCCCCACAGCGACAGACGACCTCCTCGGTGAACTCGTACATGGACTCGAAGGCGTCGCCCTCGTGGTGTCGGCGGAACTGGTCGCGCACGTCGGCGACCGTCTCGCCGGCGAACTCGCCGTAGGCCTCCACCAGACGGCCGTCGTGGAACTCCGCCTGGTAGAGGTCCTGCGTGACCGACTCGAGGCGTGGGTCGGTCGAGGACTCGACGCCGGCGGACTCGACGGCGTCGCGGGCCGGCACCGTGCCGTAGCCATCTATCTCGAGAATCGGAACCGGCTCGATGTCGCGGACGCGGTCGGGATCGACGCCGTACGCCGCGAGGTCGTCGGCGTCGGCCTGGACCTCCTGCAGGGCGAGGTAGTCGTCGGGCGAGTGTGCGGGGACGGACATCACGACGCCGGTGGCGTTGTCGGGGTCCACGAAGGCGGCGGGCAGGATCACCACCCGGTCGCCGGTGACGGGGTTCTCGACGTCGGTGCCGACCAGTCGCTCCCCGGCGAACGTCTCGTGGACCTCGACGGCCCGGCCCTGCAGGTCGAACTTCTCGGCGGCGGCGACGGAGACGACCCACGTCTCGCCGTCCACCGTCGCGCGGGCGTACTCGGCGTCGGGGTGGACGTAGGCGTTGGTGACCCCGCGGACCGTCTCCGGGCGCAGAGTCGCCATCGGCAGGACGGCGCCGTCGAGGTCGGGGGCGTCGTCGTCCGCGCCGCCGGCGTAGGTGAACCGCACGAGGGTAAACTCCTGGAACTCGGCCTCCTCGCCCTCCAGCAGGTCGTGGGTGGTCACCGGCTGGCGCTCGTTGGTGCAGAAGTTGACAGGGTGGAGTCCCTTCTCCAACAGGCCGCGCTCCTTCAGGGTGCGGTACTGCCAGGAGACGAATTTCGAGTAGCGCTCGTCGCTGGTGGTGAACTCTCGGCGCCAGTCCACGGACAGGCCCAGCTTTCGCATCCCCTTCTTGTACGAGGCGTCCGCCTCCTCGGCGAAGTAGCGGGCGTAGCCCTCCGGCGTCTCCAGTTTCGCCAGGTCGGACTCGGGGACGCCGAACGCGCCGGTCAGCGTCTCTATCTGGTCGGGGTCGCGGTTCTTGACGCGTTCGACGGCGCCGACGATGGGAGTGCCGGTGAAGTGCCACGCCATCGGGAACAGCACCTGGTCGCCTTGGAGGCGGCGAAAGCGGGCGTACACGTCGGGCACGAGGTAGGTGCGGGCGTGGCCGACGTGCATCCCGCCGCTGGGGTAGGGGTACGGCACCGTCAGGAAGACGGGGTCCTCGTCGGGGGCGTCCTCGGGGTCCGGCTGGTAGCGACCGGACTCCTCGAACCGTCGTCGCCACTCTCGCTCTACGGTCTCGGGGTCGTAGCGGTCACCCGTCTCGTTCCCGTCGGGTGACTCGCCCGCGTCCGTGCTCATACCGGTTCGTGCGGGCGCCCCCCTAAAATACCACGCGCACTGACTGCCGGGGCTGTCAGGGTGGGGCGACGCGGTGCGGTGGCGGTACGGCGGCGGTCGCGGAGGTGGGGAGTGGTGATGCGGTGGCGGTGTGGCGGCGGTGGAGAGTGGTGGATCCGCGCCCGACCGGCGGTCGGGCGCGGGATTTTTGATCCACGTTTTTGGACCGAGCGGTGGCCGCAGGCCACCCGAGGTCGAAAAAGGTGGGTTCAGTCGATCTCGATCGTCCGGCCCTCGTCCGGGTGGGTCTTCGGGAGCGTGACGGTGAGGACGCCGTCGTCGAGGGTGGCGGTGACGCCCTCTTCGTCGACGTGGCCGGGGAGACGGACGGACCGGGAGACCGAGGAACGGGTGCGTTCACGGCGGACGACACGAGTGTCGCCGTCCGCGTCCTCGGCGGTCGTCGCGTCTGTTGACCGCTCGGCCTCGACGCGGAGCTGTCGGTCGGTGACCGTGAGGTCCACGTCGGCGGCGTCGTATCCGGGGAGGTCGAGCGTGGCGACGAACTCCTCGTCGGTCTCGACGAGGTCGGCGGGGACGGACCGGTCGAGACCGGTCACGCCCTCCTCTACCTGGCGGGACATCCGGTCGAGCAACTCCTCGAGGTCCGAGAGTGGATTGGGGCGCATTGCATTCTGACCTCGGGGCGGCAGGAGGATAAATTCTGTCCCTCCGGGCGGGAGAGAATGGGGTGCGTTTCGACTCCAGATCCGAACCACTATGCGCCCCACCCCCGTGGCAGTGGTGTGCGCGTCGAGGAGGTGCTCCCGGAGTTCGCGTCGGCGTTCCCGTTCGACGAATTCAACCGGATGCAGCGGGCGGCACTGCCGGCGCTACTCGACGACGGGGACAACGTCGTCGTCAGCGCCCCGACCGCCAGCGGCAAGACGGCGCTGGCGGAGGCGGCCATCTGTCGCGTGTTGCGAGACGGGGGCACCGCCCTGTTCGTCGCCCCGATGCGGGCGCTGACCAACGAGAAGGAGACCGAGTGGGACCGCTTCGAGGACCTCGGCTACTCCGTGTACGTCGTCACCGGCGAGCGAGACCTCCACCCGCGGAAGGCAGAGCGAGCGGACATCCTCGTGATGACGCCGGAGAAGGCCGACTCCGCCACCCGGAAACACGACAGCAGTCGCTACCGCTTCGTCGAGGACGTTGACCTCTGTGTCATCGACGAGGTCCACCTGCTCGACTCGGCGAAGCGCGGGGCCGTCCTCGAGGTGACAGTCGCCCGCCTGCGACGCCTC
>CAZEIO010000092.1:0-7474 GCA_964512525.1 uncultured Halobacteriales archaeon | reverse complement strand
CGTCCCACCCGTTCCAGCAGTCCCGCCACGACCGGGTCGTGTAGGTCGCGCCGTTGACCGTGGGCAAGTACGTGTCCGTGAACGCCACCACCCGGAGCCCCATCTCCACGAAGCCACCGCCAGCACCGACATAAGTGGTGCGACTCGGCGGAGCGGTGGGCTCAGACCGACGCTGTGGGACTCTCGCCGTCCAGTAACTCGCGGTAGGCCGCCACGAGTCCCTCGCCCACGCGGTCGAGCGAGTGGTCCTCGGCGGTCGCGCGCCCGTTCTCGCCCAGTCGCTCGCGGAGGTCGTCGTCGGCCGCGAGGCGGTCCACGGCCGCGACGTACTCCTCGACGGTCGAACAGCGCAGGCAGTCCGTGCCGTCCTCGTAGAACTCCCGGAAGACGGGGATGTCCGAGAGGACGGCGGGCGTGCCGGTTGCGAGTGATTCGAGAACGACCAGTCCCTGGTTCTCGACACGGGTGGGCAAGAGGAGGACGTCGCCGGCGGCGAAGGCACCCCGCTTGTCCTCGACCCAGCCGGTGAAGGTGACGTTCTCGGGCGGGTCGGTCGTCAGTTCGCGGACGGTGTCGGTCGCCTGCGGCCCGGTGTCGTAGTGGCCGAACCACGCGAAGTCGTGGTCCGTGCGACGGGCCACCTCGCAGAACGTGTCCACGCCCTTGCGCTCGAAGACACTCCCGACACAGAAGACGACGGTCCCAGAGAGGTCGTAGCGGTCGCGGTACGTCTCGCGCAGGCCCTCGTGGCCGGCCATCGAGTCGAGGTCGATGCCGTTGGTGACGGGCCGAATCGGCGCCCGGACGGGGTAGTCCTCGAGGACGCCCTTGGTGTACTCACTGGGACAGACCACGAGGTCCGCACGGGAGTAGTACCACCGGAGATAGCGCTCGAAGAGCGGCCCGACGAGTTCGGAACCGCGGAAACTTCCGGCGAAGTCCTCGCGGGTGGTGTGGGCACTGGCGACGACCGGTCGTCCCCGGCGGCGGGCGTGTTCCATCAGGGCGATCGAGACGGGACCGACCGTCGAGACGTGGAGGAGGTCGTAATCGACGACGGGGTCGGCGTCGTCGCCGCCGACGAGGGCGTCCAGTCCCGTCACGGCGGTTGCGAGGTCGGCATCGCCCAGCGGTCGGGTGTGCACCGTCACGCCGCGGTCGCGAAGCGCGCGGCGCTGGTGGGCGACGGCCGTGCTGATGCCGCTGCGGTCGAGCCGCGACTCCAGTTCGAGGTAGTGGAGGACCCGCACTCCCCACGCTGGGCGTGGCCGGCAGTAAAGCCCGGCGACTTCTGCGGCCGGGGTCGTGGAAAAATGGACAACGTTTTACTACCGACCCCTCTTCCCGCCGAACGGGGCGAACGGCCGTTTCTGTTCCGGGCGCCCCGATCTCTCCCCCCACCCCCCCGCTTTCGGACGAACACCACAAGAACCATTCTCGCGGCGGCCGACGAGTGTCGTCGTGACGGGTATCGCCGCAGAACGCATCGACCGACTGCACGCGCTGGCGCGACAGGCCGCCGCCGAGGGGGCGACCGACCGCGCCCGGGAGTACGTCCGCCTCGCCCGCCGGGTGGCAGAGCGCAACCGCCTGTCGCTGCCGCGGGCGTTCGTCCGCTTCGCCTGCAAGGACTGCGACCGCTACCGGCGCCCGGGTCGGGACGCCCGCGTGCGAGTGACCGACGGGCGGGTGGTGATAGCCTGTGACTGCGGGCGAATCGACCGCCACCCGTACTGACGCCCGCGACTCGCCGGCGACACAGTAACCTTGAAATCGGGGCGGGAAGTGGTCACGGACATGAACGAGCGTGAGGACGTCCGGGCTCGTGTCCACAACCTGGACGTGACCGTCTGGGTGGGCAAGGCCGGGCCGGAGGCGGTCGTCGAGGAACTCCGGGACCAGCTCGACGACCGCGACTTGGTGAAGCTGAAGTTCCTCCGTGCAGCCCGCCACGGGACGGACGTCGAGACGCTGGCAGCCGACCTCGCCGAGAGCGTCGACGGAGAGGTCGTGGACACCCGCGGGAACACGGCGGTGCTACGCTGATGACGCTCCCGCTCCAGCCCGGCGACCCCGGAGCGGACCCGAGCGCCCTCGAACGAGTGCTCTCCGACCTAGGTGTTCCCTTCGCCGGGCCGGTGTCCGACCTCCTCCTGTTCGTCGTCGCCTTCGTCGCGGTGTACCTCCTCGGGAAGGTAGTCCTCCAGCCGCTCGTCAGCCGCGTCCTCGACCGGCGCGACCTCGACGAACACGCAAAGCGCCCGCTGATGAAGCTGACCGGCTTCGCGATACTGTTCGTCGCGGTGTCGGTGGCGTTTGGCTTCGCCGGCTTCGGTAGCATCCTCACGTCGCTGGCCACCATCGGCGCGGCGGCGACGCTCGCCATCGGGTTCGCGATGCAGAACGTCATCGCGAACTTCGTCGCCGGCGTGTTCATCTTCACCGAGCGGCCGTTCCGCATCGGCGACTGGGTCGAGTGGGACGGCTACTCCGGCGTCGTCGAGGACATCTCCCTGCGGGTAACCCGCGTGCGCACCTTCGACAACGAACTGCTGACGGTCCCGAACTCCCAGCTCACCGACGGCGTCGTCAAGAACCCGGTCGCGAAGGAGCAACTGCGGCTGAAGTTCCTGTTCGGCATCGGCTACGACGACGACATCGACGCGGCGAGGGACATCATCGTCGAGGAGGCCGAGAACCACCCCGGCATCCTCGACGACCCGGCCCCGAGCGTTCGGCTAACGGAACTCGCCGACTCCTCGGTCGGTCTGCAGTCCCGCATCTGGATTGGCGACCCCTCGCGGTCCGACTTCGTCCGCATCCGCGGCGAGTACGTCACCGCGGTAAAGCGCCGCTTCGACGAGGCCGGCATCGACATCCCGTACCCCGTCCGGACGCTGGACGGCGGCATCGAGATGACCGAGTCCGTCTCCTCGCCGGAGGCGGCCGACGACTGACCGCCCAGCCACACCTGAGCGGCCCCGATCCGACCCCGACGTCCGGCCCGTCCTCGCGGCACTCAGTTCTCTCTCGCCGGCGGCACGACCGCCACGCGGTCCTCGCCGCCGGCCAGTGTCGTCGCCGAGACGAACCGCTCCGGCCCGACGAGGACCGCCACCGTCGTCTCGCTCACCCGTCGAACCGCCGTTACCCGATCGTCGTTCGACGCGTCGTCGCGGCTGGCCGCGGCGTCGCGGTAGGCGGCCGCGAACTCGGTCGCGTTCGCGGCGTCGTCCCACCGGGTGACGAGGACGTACGCGGCGTCCGTCTCGTTCGGCGCCCGGAGTACCGTCAGGACGTCCTCGCCCCAGCCGGCGGCGGCCGTGCGGGCACGGTCGGGCGGGAGCTCCCCGAGTGCGGTCCGGAGGAACGCCTCGCCGAGGCGGTCGCGGCCGGCGACCCGCCAGTCGGTGCCCGCCCGATCGACGGACACCGACAGGTTTCGCGGCGATTCCGCACCGGGCGCGAGCCCGTGGATGAGCTGTTCGCTGGTCCGGGGCGGCCGGTCCACGACCGCGAGCGCGGCGCGTGGGTCGTCTGCGCGACCGTCGACGTACTGCGCTCCGAGCCGGTAGGCGTCGTTCGCGTACCACGCCGGCGTGCCCCGCGGGAGCGTCTCGGCCACCCGGTCGTACAGCGCGGCGTTCGGAGCCGTCTCCGGCAGGTGACGAGCGACGTAGGCGTCGGTGACATCTACGGCGATGCCCTCGAGGACTGCCCGCGAGACGAACGCGCCGTCGGTCGTGTCCACGGGGAGTCGCTCTCGCAGGCTGGTCACGTCGCCGCGGCGCACCTGTATGTAGTGGACGTACTCATGGACGAGGACGGTCCGGACCAGCGGCGTCGGCTTGTCGCCGGGGACGAGGCGGATGCGACCGGTTGCGCCGGTCAGCGCCCCGTAGCGGAACGGAAGCGGGTCGCGGTCGCCGGGTCGCGGCACGACGCCGAAGGCCCGGAAGGTCGGGGGCGGACTGGCGGCGGTCCGGTTTGGCAGGTCGGCCACGTCGAGCACCCGGACCGACGGCGGGGGCGGAACGTCCGTCGCCAAGAGCGACTGGAGGCGGGCGTAGTCGATACCGGGGTCGAACGAGAGGTTCCCGCCTTTCGTCGCCACGTCCGGCGGGCCGCCCGGCGCGACTGGGGCCGAACAGCCGGCCGCGACGACGAGGGCGAGGACGCCGACTGCGGCGAGAGCGGTGCCCGTGGCACTGCCGTCAGGCGTCGGTTCGGGCGCTCCACTCTCCCTGCCTGTGCAGTCTCGCGGCGTCACGGGTCCCACTTGGCGGCGGAACCGTCGGCGGCCGTCGCTGGCGGTGACGTCACGACGGGCCTCGCGGGCGCTCCGAGCCGCGGCGGCGGCGAGGAGACGTTCACCGCGCCCTCGGCGGCCTCGGGCAGCGACACCGACATCGACGCGGGCTCGTACTCGTAGCGGGCAGTGGTGGTGACGTTGCGTCGCAGGGTCTGCCCACCGACGGTGACGTTCAGCCGGACTCGAGCCTCGGTTCGCAGCGGCCGGGCGGTCTCGCGGTCGAGCCAGTACACGTACTCGACGTCGGTGACGGTCACGGCGTCCGCCCGGTCGGACGCGATCCCGACCACGTCGAACAGCACCTGTTCGAACGTCGCTGGCGATAGGGTGACGCGCGTGCGGTGGGCGGGAACGCCGTCGACGGACTCGACACCGGTCACCGTCACGTCCGAGGCGTTCGCGAGCACCGTCCGTAGCTGTCCGAGCGTGTCCTGGCGACGCCAGACGAGCGAGCGGTTCTCGCCGACGTCACGCTTCACCCACCGCGAGGAGTACTGCCTGACGAACAGGTCGCTCTCCGCGTAGAGCGTGTCTCCGAGGAGGTACTGGGTGACGTTGACGCGCCGGCCGTTCGCGGAGACGGTGCGGTTGCGTCGGAGCTCCCGGGCCGTGCGGTTGACCAGCGCGCGGTCGCGCACAGTCGTCACCTGCTCGCTGGGACCGCGAGTGACCACCCGCTGCTCGGCGACGACGCGGTACACCTCGACGGCCTCGATGGCGGCGAGGGCCTCGGCCCGGAGGGCCGACTCGTTCACGTCGGGACCGGTCGTCGGCTCCGGCGACGGCGTCTCCCCGTCACCACCGAGACCGGCGCAGCCGGCAAGAGTCACCACGGCCACGAGCGTCGTCACCACCAGCCCGGAGTGCGACCGTGCCATCGGCTCGGGATCCGGCACCAGCACTCATCAGGGTTCTGGCAGCGGGCGACGTGACGGGACCCGCGACCGGGTCTGGCCGCGCCGGGTTCAGCCGCCATCGTCTGGCGCCGGCGCGTCGGTGGGGGCGGTGACGTTCACGGAGTCACCGTAGCCGTCGTACGACAGCGACACGGTCTGGAGGACGGGCACGACGCCGCGGTCGGTGGGGACCGTGAGGCCCACCTCGCCCTCGAAGCGCTGGAGTCGGCCGGTGTCGGGGTCCACGTAGAAGGTGACGGCGACGTTCGTGACGGAGAAGTCGGTGTCGTCGGCGAAGGTGCCGGTGGTGTTGCGCAGAACTGCCTCGTACGTCTCGGGAGCGACGGTGCCCCGGAGGACGTACGCGCCCGTCTCGGGGTCGGTGCCGGCGAGCGAGAGGTCCGCGGCGGCGAGGAGAACTCGCTGGCGGGCGAGGGGGTCGAGAGCGTCGAACCGTTCGGAGAGGTTCGCCGGACGACGGACGACCCACTCGGAGCCGTAGTCGTCGCGGAAGCGGTCGGGGTCGCCCCGGAACGAGGGACTGTTGGCGTAGAGAGTCCCGTTCGCGACCCACGTCTCGACCTCGACGGTCTGGCCCTCCGACCGCTGGACGTCCTCGGCGTGGAGTTCCCGGGCAGGGCGGTTCACCTCGACCGTGGTCAGCGTGACTATCTCGCGGGGGTCCACGAGCGCCTGCGGGTCGGCGGCGCCGGCCGACCGCGGCGCGCCGACGTTCCGCCGGACGGTGCCGTTGACGCGGTAGGTCTCGACGGCGTCGATGGCGGACAGCGCCTGCGACCGGACGGACTCGACGCTCTCGTCGTCGGGTGCCGGAGCCGGCGTCGGCGTGTCGGGGCCGGCCGTCCCGCCGGTGAGGAAGGTGCATCCCGACAGCGCGAGGAGAGCGGCCACGGCGACGACGGCGAGGGCGTGACGCCGGGATGCGACGCCGGCACCGGCTCTGTCCATGACTCACGGATCGTTCGCCGTCGCACGCATAGCCCTTCTGCTTCGCGGTCGCTCCGTCGGGTAAAACGGCGTATGAGTAGTGGACGTCGAGGTTGCCCGGCCGTTCCGGGACGGGGAAACCCGGTTGCCTCCTCCACCCCGCGACCCCTCGAGCGACGGGCGTCCGGCGGTGGGCTGCTCGCTTCCGCGCCTGACCCGGTGCCGCCGGCGAACCACGGCAGGCCACCCCTGCAGGTGTCAGCCGTGGACCGTCGTCCCCGAGGGACGAGGCTTCCACGTCGGCTTCCGGGGCCCGAACCGGTCTGACCGGACGCCCCCGGGTTCGGCCCCCGCTGAAGACCGTGTTGCGGGCGTGGGAGCGGGGCCTAACCGCCCGGCCTAGTCCGACCTCACAGTTGGCACCGGTGACTGAAATCCCTTTCGTGTCCGGGTCGTCGGCCGCGGGAAGGGAGACGTCGGTCTCAGACCAGCGACAGCGACCGGGCGTACCAGACGGCGACGACGACGTCGGCGACCGCTGCGCCGACCAGCGCCCAGCGGTGCGAGCCGAGCCAGTCGGCAGTGCCGATGGACTGCACCACCGCCGGCTCGACGGCGAGTGCCCACTGCAGCGCGAGGAGGACGCTCGCGACGGCACAGACGAGGGTCGCGCCGGCGGCCGTATCGGGCGGGGTGCGCCGCTGGCGGCCGGCGGCGAAGGCGACGACCATCACGAGGCCCAGCAGGCCGGCTCCCCACGGCCCGACCACGCCCTGCCCGTAGTAGGTTGGGATGGCGGCCGCGGCCGACGCCGACAGCGCGACGTAGGGCAGGACGACGACGCCGACGACCACCAGCGAGACGACGATACCGGCCGTCGGCGGCGTTCGCTGGTCCATGCGCCGAGTGCGGACGCCCCGCAGGTAAACGCGACGTTGTGGACTCGTCCGCCGCGGACCTCGCAAATACAAGACCCCCGCCGCCGACCACCCGACATGAACCTCGGCAGCGTCATCGAGCGGGTACAGCAGATCGGCGACCTGCTGGAGAAGCTCATCCAGCAGTCGAACGAACTGCGAGAGCGGGTCATCCGGCTGGAGGAGAACACCGACGAGACCACGGACCGGGTGGCGGTCGTGGAGGCGAAGGTGGACCGACAGACCGCGTTGCTCGAGGCCGTCGCGGAGCGCCAGGAGGTTGACCCGGCGACCGTGTACGAGGACGCCGGCCTGGACGGTCCCATCGCGGCGGTCGCCGGCGTCGCGGAGGCAGAGGACGGAGACGGAGGCGACGGCGAAGACGGCGACGACGAGGACGG
>CAZEIO010000091.1:0-7501 GCA_964512525.1 uncultured Halobacteriales archaeon | reverse complement strand
CAACGTCTTCCGGATGAAGATCAACGGCGCGGAGATAACGCCGGTCACGACCGGTCGCGGCACGCTCAAGGAGGCCATCAGCGAGACGATGCGCGACTGGGCGACCACCGTCGAGAACACCCACTACGTCATCGGCTCGGTCGTCGGTCCCCACCCGTTCCCCCGTCTCGTCCGGGACTTCCAGGCCGTCATCGGAGAGGAGATTCGCCGGCAGTACGACGACCGGATCGGCGGCCGACCGGACGCCGTCATCGCCTGTGCCGGCGGCGGGTCGCACCCGCGTCCTGCAGGACGGCGACGGCCAGGTCGTCGAGTCGCACTCCGTCTCGGCCGGGCTCGACTACGCCGGCGTCGGCCCGGAACTCGCCCACCTTGTGGAGAGCGGCCGGGTCAGGGCGGTCAACGTGGACGACGACGCCGCACTGCGGGCCTTCCACCGCCTCTCCCAGACGGAGGGCATCATCCCGGCGCTGGAGACCGCCCACGCCTTCGGCTACCTCGAGGAACACCACGACGAACTGGGCGAGTCGGTGGTCGTGAACGTCTCGGGTCGCGGCGACAAGGATCTCGAGACGGTCCTCGAGGAGACGGCGACGCGGGACGTGCCGAACGCACCGGACATGAGCGTCTTCGAGTCCGCCGGGACGATGGACATGGGGATGGACGCGCCCGGCGAACGAGAGGGTGAGTGACAGTGAGCGACACCGACGACGCGAGCGGCCTGGCCCGCGCGTTCGCGGACGACGCCGCCTTCGTCCCCTACCTCGTCGCCGGCGACCCGACGCCCGAGGCCACGAAGGCCTACGTCGAGGCACTCGTCGCGGGCGGCGCCGACGCGGTGGAACTCGGCCTGCCGTTCTCGGAGCCGATCGCGGAGGGTGCGACGATTCAGGAGGGCATCGTCCGGGCGCTGGAGGGCGGCATGACCCCAGAGCGCTACTTCGAACTCGTCGAGGAGATTGAGGTGGACGCGCCCATCGTCGTGATGACCTACTACAACCTGATCCTCCAGTACGGCGGGCAGGGCGGCGCGGGGGGGCCGAGCGTCGAACCGTTCGTCGCCCGCGCCGCCGCGGCCGGCATCGAGGGCGTCATCGTCCCGGACATGCCCGTGGACGAGGCCGACGAACTCCGGGCGGCCTGCGACGAGTACGGTCTCGACCTGGTGTTCATCGTCGCGCCGACGACGACCGACGACCGCCTCGCGGCGATGCTCGACCGCGTCTCGGGCTACCTCTACGTCCAGGCCCGCCTCGGAACGACCGGGGCTCGCGAGGAGATGAGCGACCGGACGGCGGAGAGTCTCGCCCGTCTCGCCGACCACGAGACTGACGTGACGGTGCCGACGGCGGTGGGCTTCGGCGTGTCGAAGGGCAAACACGCAGAACGCGTCACCGCGGCCGGCGCCGACGGCGTCATCGTCGGCAGCGCACTGGTGGACGTCGTCGCGGAGGGCGTCGCAACTGGCCGGCCGACCGAGGACGTGGCCGCGGACCTCCGCGAGTACGCGGCGGAGTTCAAGCGGGGCGCACTCGACGGGGCACGGACCCAAAGCGGGGTCGCGACCGACGGCGGCGACCCCGGCGAACGGCGAGACGGACCGGAACCACAAGCACGAATCTCCCCGGAGACGGACACGGAGACCGACACATGACAGACGCTGGCGTACGGGCGCGACTGCGACGGATCAGCACGGACGGGCAGTTCGTGATGATACCGATGGACCACGGCATCACGCTGGGTGCCGTCGAGGGACTCGTCGACCTCGAGGGAACCATCGAGGCCGTCGTCGAGGGCGGTGCCGACGCCGTCCTCACGCAGAAAGGCGTGGCCGACCGCGCACAGGCGGGCGTCGCGGCCGCCGACGGGACCGCAGGCTACCTGACACATCTCAACGCCTCGACGGTCCTCGGACCGGACGCGAACGACAAGCGCCGCACGGGCACCGTCGAGGAGGCCGTCCGTGCCGGTGCGGACGCCGTCTCCTACCACGTCAACGTCGGCAGCGACCACGAACCCGAGCAGATAGCCGACCTCGCCCGCGTCACCGACGAGGCCGACCGCCTCGGGATACCGGTGCTCGCGATGGCCTACGCCCGCGGCCCCGACGTGGACCCGACCGACCCCGGGGCGCTGGGTCACGCCGTTCGCCTCGCAGAGGAGGTCGGCGCCGACGTCGTGAAGACCGGGTACAGCGGGTCGGGGGAGACGTTCGAACGCGTCACCGAGTCCACGTCGCTGCCGGTGCTCATCGCCGGCGGCGAACCCGACGACGACCGCGAGACGCTGCAGGCGGTGGCCGACGCGATGGCCGCCGGCGCCGCCGGCGTCTCCATCGGGCGCACGGTCTTCCAGCACGACGACCCCGGCGCCATCACGGCGGCCATCTCGAGCGTCGTCCACGACGGGGCGTCGCCGGAGGCGGCACTCGCCACGGCGAACCTCGGCTGAGCGCGGCGGGACAGGGCGAGTCGCCCCGTATCGCCCGGCGTCGCACCGTCTCCCCGACCTCCGACGTCGGCGTGACCGGTCGAGTCCGACGCCCGGCAGACGGCGAGTGGGGGCGGGCGGCGGAGTCGCCACGTTCATACTCGCACCGTCCGAGGGCGTCGGTATGACAGAGGCAGAGCGGGCGGCGGCGACCGACACGGAGCGGGCGCCCGAACGGACGGTCTGGCTGCGGGCGGACGACGCCGTCGGCGACTGGGAGCGCCGGAAGCGACGCATCACCGCGGGACTGGAGGCCGGCGTGGACTGGGTGCTCGTGGACCCCGGCGACGTGGCGCGGGTGCGCGAGCTCGGAGCCGTGGACGTCGCGGCCTTCGACGGCGGCGACGTCCACGTGATGGAGGCCGAGAGCGACGGAAACGACGACGGGAGGGCCGAACCGGACCTGAGCGTCACCGGCAAGGACGGCGAGGGCGACGGCACCGTGGACCTGCCGCCGGACCTCTCCGGCTCCGCGGACCTGACGACGCTGCGGCGGTCGAACGCGCCACGCGGCGCGTACGTCCGGATGCTCGGCACCGAGTACCAGGACTTCGCCCGCGAGGCGGCCCAGGCCGCCGACTACACGCTGGTCGTCGGCGAGGACTGGACGGTCATCCCGACGGAGAACCTCATCGCGGAGGTAGGCGAGGACACCCACCTCGTGGCCGGGGTGACGAGCGCGGAGGAGGCCGAGACGGCCTTCGAGACGCTCGAAATCGGCGTTGACGGCGTCCTCCTCGACACCGACGACCCGGACGAGATACGCGAGACGGTCAAGCTGCGCGACGCCGCCGACCGCGAGACGCTCGAGCTCGGCTGGGGCGAGGTGCTGGCCGTCGAGGAGGCCGGGTCGGCCGACCGCGTCTGCGTGGACACCGCCACCCTGATGGACGACGACGAGGGGATGCTCGTCGGGTCGATGTCCCGCGGACTCCTGTTCGTCCACGCCGAGACCGCGGACTCGCCGTACGTCGCCCCCCGGCCGTTCCGGGTGAACGCCGGCGCGGTCCACGCCTACGTCCGGGTCCCCGGCGGCGAGACGCGCTACCTCTCGGAACTCGAGAGCGGCGACGAGGTGCTGGTGACCGACACCGAGGGCAACACCCGCACCGCCGTCGTCGGCCGGGTGAAAATAGAGCGTCGTCCGATGTTCCGCGTCGCCGTGGACGTCGGCGGCGACCGGGTGGAGTCGCTCGTCCAGAACGCGGAGACGATCAAGGTCGCCACCCGCGACGGTCGGACGCCGGTGACGGACCTCGCCACCGGCGACGAGGTCCGCGTCCTCCACGAGGAAGGCGGTCGGCACTTCGGGACGGCCGTCGAGGAGCGAGTCATCGAGAAGTAAGTCTCGCGGTCGTGGGTCGGCGCCGCCCGGACCGGGCCGGTCCGGGACGTCCGCCGGTTCGTTCCGGCCTCGAGGTCGGGAGGGTCGCGGCGGCGTCTCGCCCGGCGCTACCGTCTGCCCCATCGGACCAAGCCGGCTCACCAACCTCAATACCGGCGAGGAGTTTCACTCGCTGAAAACCGGCGGCCCCAGACGCTCGACGAGGGCGGCGAGGGCGGCGAGGTCGTACTGGCCCGGCGCGGTCGCCGCGGCCGGATCGACCGGTGCGTAGCCGATCCGGGAGCCGTACAGGGGGGCGACCGCCCGCGAGTGGCGGCCGGCCGCACCCATCGCCATCGTCGCGACGCGGTCGCCGGCGCGAGTGCAGTCGTGCGTGACGGCGAGGAGGTCGAGGACGTCGCCCGCGTCCGCGGCAGTCACCGCCAGCTTGCCGACGGTGCCGTGGTCGGCCGCCCGCCGGAGGACGTCCCGCATCTCGCCGGGGCCGGGCATTCCCGAGAAGTCGTGTGCGGAGACGACGGTGGCGACGCCCTCGTCGGCGGCCGCCGAGAGAACCCGCTCGCCGTCGCCGGTCGCGACGGCACCGAGTTCCACGTCCACGGCGGCGACGGCTGGCGTCTCGACCGCGGCGACGAGGGCGTCGAGGCGGGCCGACCCCGGCGCGGCGTCGCCGCCCTCTCGCTCGTCGCGGTTGGTCGCGAGCACCGGCAGGGCACCCTCGTACTCGCGCAGGGCCGACAGCGGGTCCTCCGCGAGGTCCATCCGGAACTCCACGAGGTCGGCGTGGTCGCGGGCGGCCGGTTCCCACGAGAGGTCGGCCAGCGAGGCCGCCAGTGCGAAGTCGTCGAACGAGAGCGAAGACGAGCGTGTACCGGTCACGGTAGCTCGTCGGGTGCCCGGAAAGTAAGGGTACGGGCGACGGCTTCCCGCGACGGGAGAGGGGTCAGTCGTCCACGGTGTCGGCGTCTGCCTCGACTACGGGCTCGGCGTCGGCGGCGCGGTCGGCCTCCTCGACGGCCCGCGTGAGCGAGACGTTCAGGTACAGCATCGAGGCGACGCCGCCGACGACGGTGACGACGTTCTTCACCGCGTGGTCCACCACGGCGGCACCGAGGGCGACGGCGGCGACGGGGGCCGCGACGGCGCTCTGGGGAACGAGTGCGACGACGAGGAGTGTAAAGGCACCCTCGTAGAGACCGATGCCGCCGGGCGACAGCGGCAGCACCTTCGCGAGGTTACCGACGCTGACGGCGAACAGGCAGACGACGAACAGCCGACCCGGAGGGAGTTCGACGGCGGGGAAGGCCGCGAGGACGAGCGCCGCCGTCAGCACGTCGAGCGACCAGACGACGAGACTGGCCGTCCCGACGCGGCCGAACGCGCGGCCGTCGGCGGCCACCCGCTGGACGTCGCCGGCGAACCGCTCTATCACGGTCGCGACCCGGTCGGCGTAGCGGTCCGCACTCAGCCGCCGGAGTGCCGGCCGGACGTACGACCGGTCGGTGCGGGCCGACCAGACGATGAGGGCCGCGACGCCGAGTGCGCCGACACCGACGGCCGCGGCGACGAGGATTCCGACCCGTCCGGCGGCACCGGCCTCGCTCGGAACGGCGTCCCCGAGGACGGCGCGGGCGAGCGGCGCCGCCTCGCCGGTCGCCGCGAGACCCAGCAACACCGACCCCGCGAGGACGGCGATGGTCAGCAGGTCGAACACCCGCTCGACGGCCAGCGACGCGAAGCCGGAGGCGTACGGCACCGACCGGCGTGTCTTCATCACGTACGCCCGGACGGCGTCGCCCGCCCGCGCCGGGAAGACGAGATTGCCCGTCTGGCTGACGAAGACGGCACCGGTCAGAAAGCCCACTCGCTCGTGGTACCCCAGCGTGGCGAGGATGTCGCGGTAGCGCAGGCCCCGCAGCGGCCACGAGAGGACGTACACGCCCGCCGCCAGGGCGACGAGACCGGTGTCGGCACGACTCGTCTCCGCGAGGACCCGGTCCACGGGGATGTACTGAGTCATCAGCGCCACGGCGAGTGCCGTCAGCAGGAAGCCGGCGGCGATGGAGCGCCGCGGGGTGATGCGCGGCGCGACGCGCATCGACCACGCCGTCCGGACCACCTGCGTGCCCATGCCGAGGACGTCGCGGACGAGGTCCACCTTCGAGTCGCCCTTCGACGTCCACTCGACGGGGAACTCTCTGACGCGGTAGCCGGCGGCCTGTGCCCGCACCAGCACCTCGGTGTCCCAGAACCAGTGGTCGTCGCCCACCGCGGGCAACAGTGCGAACAGGGCCTCGCGGTCGAAGGCCTTGAACCCGCACTGGTGGTCGCGAATCTCGGAGCCGAGGGCGACCCGGACGAGACCGTTGTACACGCGAGAGGGGACGCCCCGCCGTGCCGGTCGGTCGGCCTCGTGGCCGGCCATCCACCGCGACCCCGTGGCGACGTCGTAGCCGTCGGTCCGGACGCTCTCGACGAGTTCCTCGAGGTGGCGCATGTCCGTCGCGAGGTCGGTATCGAAGTACACCAGCGTCTCGCCACGACCGGCGCGGAAGGCCCGTTCGAGGGCGCCGCCACGACCCAGGCGCTCGTCGCCGTGGAAGTGCCGGACGCGGTCGTCCGCGCTCGCCATCCGACTCGCTATCTCCGGTGTCCGGTCCTCGCAGCCGTCCTCGGCCACGAGGACCTCGTACGTGCCGGGCGCGAGGAAGTCCGCGAGCGTCTCGAGGGTGGTCTCCACCGTCGCCTCGATGGTGGCCGCCTCGTTGTAGGCCGGCAGGACGACAGTTACCTCGACGGCGGAGTCCTCACCTCCCGGAGGCGTCGCCTCGCCCGCGGCACCGTGGCCGCCCATTAGCCCCGAGTCTGCCGCCGGCGCTGATGAACCTTCTGGACCGGACCGTGTGAACCGTTCACGAGAAGTCAGAAGAATTATGTGATTGGAGACGAACGCCGTGGACACGTCGATGGCACCGTTCCTCCGTTCCTGACGCCACTCTCGGCGTCCCCGCTCGCCCGCCGACGGTGACAGCCACGGCACTGTCACGCGTCACTCCGGCGACTGGACCGGCGACGCGGACCGACCCGCGAGTTCGGCCGCCGCGAGTGCGCAACGACCAGTACGGCGCACCGCCCGCACACCGACTCACCCCTCGACCACACCGATGAGAGACGACATCGACGACGGAACGTTCGAACGACAGCGCGCCCGCGTGGACCGACCGATGCGACGGCTGTTCGGCCGCTACGGCCGCAGACACCCGGTGGTGTTGCTCGTCGGTCTCCTGGCCGGCGTCGGTACGCACACCTTCGGCGTGGTCCCGCCGTACATGCTCGGGCTGGCGGTGGACACCGTCTTCGGCCAGAGCGACCGCGCGTTCACGCTCCCGCTGGTGCCCGACGCCCTCCTCCCGACGACGGCCGCCGGCCAGTTCTGGCTCACCGCCGGCGTCGTGGGAGCGAGTTACCTGCTCGCGGCCGTCCTGGCGTGGCTGATGGGCTTCGGTCTGAACGCCTTCGCCCAGCGAGTGCAACACGCCGTCCGCACCGACACCTACGACGCGATGCAGGCGCTGGACGTCGGCTTCTTCGCCGACAAGCAGACCGGCGAACTGATGAGCATCCTCAACAACGACGTCAACCGCCTCGAGCAGTTCCTCAACGGCG
>CAZEIO010000090.1:7292-7540 GCA_964512525.1 uncultured Halobacteriales archaeon | reverse complement strand
CAGCGTCTCGGTGACGACGTTCGCCTTCGTGCCGGCCATCTTCACCCAGATAACGCCCATCGCGCTCATCTCGCCGCTGACCGTCGTCGTCCGAGACCTGCAGGGAACCGCGGTCACGGTCGGCCAGTTCGCCTTCGCGACCGGGCCGGTGACGCTGTCGGCAGTGGTGCTGTTCGTCCTCGGCGCCGGCATCTACCGCGAGGAGGACATGTTCACCCAGCGACCGGTCCACCTGAAGGCGCTCGACG
>CAZEIO010000090.1:6564-7246 GCA_964512525.1 uncultured Halobacteriales archaeon | reverse complement strand
CTTCTGATTCCGTTCGTCTTCGTCGCCGAACTGCTGGCGGTCGCGCTCCTCTTCGCCGTCTCGTCGTCGGTGTCGGACGTCGTGGTGATTCCGCTCCTCCTGCTTGCCGTCGCCGTCGTCGAGGAAGTCGCCAAGAGCGTCCACCTGTACGCTGGCTTCGAGGCGGCCCGTTTCTCGCGGTCGCTCCGGTCGGCCGTCGTCGTCGGCGTCGCGAGCGGACTCGGCTTCTTCGTCGGCGAGAAGTTCACCGTTGTCGTGCAACTCGTCGGCCTGCCCGACCTGGCCGTCGGCCGGGCCGTCGCGCCACAGGCCGCGACCGTGGACCCCCTCGTCGCCGCCGGTCTCTTCCTCGCGCCGCTCGCCCTGCACGTCGTCACCGCCACGGTATCGGCGGTCGGCGCGAGCCGGGGAAGACGGGCCTACGCCGTTGCCCTCCCCCTCGCCGTCGTCGTCCACCTGACGTACAACCTCGCCGTCCTCGGGGTGGTCGGCGGTGTCTGAGGACCGCCGCGACGACCCCCCGGACGCGGCGGCGGAGCGGCCACCAGCAGGGGGCGAGCGTCCCGGTCGGTGCCGCGACCCGAGCCGCCCGAGACCCCGACCGGACGGCGGCGAGGAGCGCGCCGGTCGGTCCGCGCGGGTCACCATCGCCCGGCGGGAGCTGGCCTCGCTGCGCAGCGAG
>CAZEIO010000090.1:1498-6554 GCA_964512525.1 uncultured Halobacteriales archaeon | reverse complement strand
GAAGACCATCGTCCTCGCGCTCGCCATCCAGCTGTTCGTCGCCGCCTTCTCTTCGTTCCTCGTCGTCGGACTCGTCTCGCTGTACAGTCCCAGCGGCGGGGGCTTCCAGCCCGAGATAGCGGTCGCCGGCAACGCGAGCGAGGCGGTGTTCGACGCCGCGGCCACGGAGCCGTCCGAGGGGGCCGACTTCCAACGGTACCCGTCCGTCGGGAGTGCCCGGTCGGCGTTCGAGGCGAACCAAGCCGACGCCGTCGTCCTCGCGAACCGGACGAGCGAGGGAGGCGTCCGCGTGACGGCACTCGTCCCGGAGGGCGACGTGCGGACGACGGTGGTGGTCGTCGTCGTCCGTGACACGCTAGAGGCGACGGAGCGGACGCTCCGCGAGGAGTTCGCCCGCGAAGACCGAATTCCCGAGCCGCTGCCGCTGCCGCCGGCGGTGCCCACCAGTCCGTACTTCTCCTTTACCTACACGACGCTCGTGCCGCTGTTGATGTTCCTGCCGGCGTTCATCTCGGGGTCCATCGTGGTGGACTCACTGACCGAGGAGGTCCAGCGCGGAACGCTCGAACTGCTCCGGGTCGCCCCGGTGGACCTCTCGACGGTGGTGGACGCGAAGGTGCTCTCGGCGGCGACGCTCGCGCCCGTCCAGGCGCTCCTCTGGATGGCGCTGCTCGACGTCAACGGGACGCCCGTGGCGCACCCGGCCGCGCTGGCGGCACTGGTCGCCGGCGTCGCGACGACGCTGGTCGTCGTGGGCGCTGCCGTCGCCCTCGCGACGCCGGACCGCCGACAGGCGCAGTTTCTCTACTCCTCCGGCGTGCTCGCGGCCGGCGTCGTCGTGAGCCTCCTCCCCGAACACCCGGCGAACACGGTCGCGAAACTGGCCGTCGGCGCACCGACGACGGCGACGTGGATCGCGGTCGCCGGTTACGTCGCCCTCGGCGCGGTCGCGTACGTCGTCGTCCGCGTCGGCGTGGACCGACTCGACCCCGAGAGACTGTGACGACCGCCGGAAACCGAAAGCACGAGGCCGCTCGGGCGCCTGGGGCACGACGATGAAGGCGGTCCAGTTCGACGGACACGGCGACACGGACGTCATCGAGTACGCCGACCGCCCCCGGCCGGAACCGGCGCCGGACGAGGTGCTGGTGGACGTGAAGGCGGGAGCGCTCAACCACCTCGACCTCTGGACGCGCCGGGGACTGCCGGGGCTCGACCTCGAGATGCCACACGTCCCCGGCAGCGACGGCGCGGGCGTCGTGAGCGCGGTCGGCGAGAGGGTCACGCGCTTCGAGGCGGGCGACCGGGTGGCGCTGTGGGCCGGCGTCCACTGCGGAGAGTGCGAGTTCTGCCGCAACGGCCAGGAGCCGATGTGCGTGCGCTATCACGTCATCGGCGAACACGTCCCCGGCGTCCACGCGGCGTTCGCGGCGGTGCCGGCGGACAACCTCGTCGGCGTCCCCGAGGGCGTGGAGTGGGCGACGGCCGCGGCCGCACCGCTGGTCTTCGGCACCGCGTGGCGGATGCTGATGACCCGCGGCGACCTGCGGGCGACCGACGACGTCCTCGTCCTCGGGGCCAGCGGCGGCGTGGGCCACGCCGCCGTCCAGATAGCGGCCGACGCCGCCGACACGGTGTACGCGACGGCGTCGAGCGAGGCCAAACGCGAGGCCGCACTGGCACTCGGCGCGGACCACGCGGTGGACTACGAGCGCGAGGACTTCGCCGACCGGGTGCGGGCGGAGACGGGCAAGCGCGGCGTGGACGTCGTCGTGGACCACGTCGGCGAGGCGACGTGGCCGGACTCGCTGCGGTCGCTCGCGAAGGGCGGCCGACTCCTCACCTGCGGTGCCACGACCGGCCCGACGGGAGAGACGGACATCCGGCGGCTGTTCTGGAACCAGCTCGACGTCCGCGGCTCGACGATGGCGACGCCGGGCGAACTCGACGACGTCCTCGAGCGGGTGTGGGACGGGACGTACGAGGTGCGAGTCCGCGAGACGCTGCCGATGAGCGAGACGGCCCGCGCCCACGAACTGCTCGCGGACCGTGAGGGCTTTGGGAAGGTGGTGGTGATACCCGACAGTGAACGCTGAGCGGGACGACGCAGACGGGGACGCGGACGACGGGGACGGGGACGGGGACGGCTACGTCCACGACCCGTCGTCGTTCGACGGCGGGGGAGGCGGCGAGCGGGCGCCGTTCGAGTCGGCCGACGTCCCGACGGCGGACGCCGATGGCCTCGGGCGGCGCGGGTGGGTGTTGCTCGCGACGGTGGTCCTCGCCTTCTTCGGCGCGCCGGCAGTCATCTACCTGCGGCCGCCGGGTGTCCCGTTCGAGGTGGCACTGCTGGTGGTGCCGCTGTTCCCGGCGTTCGCGCTCGGCGCGGTCGCGGTGTGGGCGCTCGCGGGCCGGGCGGGGAAGTGAGAGAGGCTACCACTCGACCGGCTCGCGGTCACGCCACACCCGTCCGGACGGCCCGTCGCGAAAGCGCGTCAGCCAGACGATGGTGTCTGCACCTTCGGCGAGCGACCGCGGTGCCTCGTCGCCGCCCATGCCCGTCCGGACCCACCCCGGCGAGACGGCGTTCGCCAGCAGTCCGTCGTCGCCGTACTCCGCGTCGAGGTACGCCGTCAGGCCGTTCAGCCCGGTCTTCGACACGCGGTAGGCCGCCGACCCGCCGCCCATGCGGGAGATGCGACCCATCCCGCTGGTGACGTTGACCACGTGGCCGCCCCCGTCGAGCAACAGCGGCAGGAAGTGTTTCGTGAGGACGGTGGGACCCCGGAGGTTCACCTCGAGCGTCCGGTCGATGGCGTCGGTCGGCATCCTGTCGAGCGGTTCCCGCGTGTCCATCACCCCGGCGTTGTTGACGAGAGCGTCGAGACGGCCGGCCTCGTCGTCGATGCGGTCGGCGGCCGCGACCATCGCTCGCTCCTCTGTCACGTCGAGTTCGACCGGGCGGCAGTCGCCGGTGCCGTCGTCGTCGGCCGACAGGTCCACGTCGTCGGTGTCGCGGGCGCCGGCGTACACCGTTGCGCCGAGGTCGAGGAGGTCACTCGCCACGCGGCGGCCGATGCCGCGGGTCGCGCCGGTCACGAGGACGGTCTGTCCGTCGAGGTCGTCGTACAGCGTCGGGTCGGGGCTGTCGGTCATACCGGCGCCAGGAGCGCGGGCGAAAAAAGTCGTCGGGCGTGTTTTGGGCTACTCGAAGTCCCGGCGCATCGCTATCTCGAACCACGGGCAGAGCCGGAGTTGGCGGTACCACGAGGGGTTGTCGTGGAGGTGCTCGTACGGCACCCAGAGGAGGCCGGCGACCTCGTCCTCGTCGGGGTCGAGTGCCACGTCCTGAAGGGTGAGTTTCAGCACCGAACAGACCTCGTGTTCGAGGCCGCGGTCCTCGAAGTAGCGCTTGTACTCGAACTTGTCCGTCACGCGCAGGTCGGCGTACTGGTCGGGCGTGACGCCGAGTTCCTCCTCGAGGCGGGCACGGGTGGCCTCTTTCTGTGACTCGCCCTGTGCGGGGTGGGAGGCGACGGTGCCGTCCCAGTAGGTGTCCCAGAGGCGCTTCCGTGGGCTGCGCTGGGCCAGCAACAGGCGGTCCTCGTCGTCGAACACCAGCGCGGTGAAGGCGCGGTGGCGCACGCCGTCGCCGGTGTGGGCCTCGAGGCGGTTGACCAAGCCCTGTTCGTTGTCGTCGGCGTCGACGGCGACCACGTCCTGGGCGGCGTTGTCGTTGGGGTCGCCGCCGGTGGTCTCGCTCGCGTCCGTACTCATGTCCGTCCGTATGGCCCACCCCGGTCAAACAGTCTTCGACTCCTCCTCGACTTCCCGCGGGCGTCTTGGCCGGGGGCGGCGAGTGCCCGGCGTGGACTGGGGCCGGGGGTCGCGCCGCCGACTCACCCGCCGCCGACCCGTTCCTCGAGGATGAGTCGGGACTTCGTGTCTTTCACCTCGGCCATCTCGCGAGCACGGGAGATGATGTCGTTGAGGCGGCCAGTGTCCGCGGCGTCCACGACGAGGACGATGTCCTGTTCGCCGCCGACCTGCCAGACGAAGTCCACGTCCTGCCACTCGGCGAGGCGGGCCGACAGGTCACGGGCGTCCACGTCCACGGCGACGTCTATCTCGACCATCGCCCGAAGGTTGCCGGTCCGGGTGGTGACGGTGAACCGTTCGATGATGCCCGCCTCGAGCATGCCCTCGACGCGGTTGCGGACGGTGCCCTCGCTGGTGCCGACTCGTTCCGCTATCTCGGTGTACGGCGTCCGGGCGTCCTCCTTCAGTGCCGCGAGGATGTCCCGGTCCAGATCGTCCATGCGCCCGAAAGCGTCTTCGCTCCCTTACATTTTACGAAATTCGTAACAGTTCTTCGAAAGCAATCTTTATGCGGCTGGCTGTATTCGAGGTTCGTAATGACCGAGGCCTACATCGCGGTGGAGGACGGCACCGTTCTCGAGGGGCGGTCCCGGGCACCCGGGCGGGCACGGGGCGAACTGGTCTTCACGACGGCCTACACGGGCTACGAGGAGTCGCTGACCGACCCGTCCTACGAGGGACAGGTTCTCACCTTCGCCTACCCGCTCATCGGCAACTACGGCGTCCGCGAGGAGCGCTTCGAGTCCGACCGCGTCCACCCCTCGGCCGCCGTCGCCCGCGAGTTCACCGACGAGGTGGCAGCGTGGCTCGAGTCCGCCGGCGTCCCCGCCGTGGACCACCTCGACACCCGCTCGGTCGTGACCGACGTGCGCGAGGCCGGCGTGAAGCGGTGTGGCATCGCCGCCGGTCCCGACGCCAGCCCCGAGGCCGCCCGCGCACAACTCGAGAACTGCCCGACGATGGACGAGCGGACCGACATCGGTGCCGAGGTCAGCGTCACCGACCACGAGCGTCACGGCACCGGCGACGGCCCCCGCGTCGCCCTCGTGGACTGCGGGACGAAGGGGTCCATCGTCGAGTCGCTGGTCGCCCGCGACGCGGTCGTGGACGTCCTCCCGCACGACACGGATGCGGCGACCGTTGCCGCCCTCGACCCCGACGTACTGTTCGTCTCCAA
>CAZEIO010000090.1:0-1429 GCA_964512525.1 uncultured Halobacteriales archaeon | reverse complement strand
GGTGACCTGCCCGTCGCGGGCATCTGTCTCGGCCAGCAGGTCGTCGCCCGCGCCCTCGGCGGCGACACCCGGAAGATGGAGTTCGGCCACCGCGGCGTCAACCAGCCGGTGCGCGACCTCGACACCGACCGCGTCGTCATGACCACCCAGAACCACGGCTACACGGTCGCCGACCCCGGCTCGCTGGAGGTGACACAGGTCAACGTCAACGACGGCACCCCCGAGGGCCTCGACGACCGCGACCGCGACGTTCTCACCCGCCAGTACCACCCCGAGGCCAACCCGGGACCGAAGGACACGCTCGACTTCTTCGACGACGTCCTCGGCATGGCCCGTCGGGACACCGGCCCCGTCGCCGCCGACTGACCGACGCCGCTTCGAGCGCCGACGCCCGCATCGACGCCCTCTCCCACGGACTCGCGGAGATACCACTCGCGTTCGACGGCGGCGACGCCTTCGTCGTCTGTGTCGCCGACGACGGCGAGCGGGGCACGCCCGCCGAGGGCACCTACGAGCGAGCCGGGTTCGTCGGCGTGGACGACGTCTCCTACCGCCGTCCGGAACTCGGCTACTGGGTGTCCGCGGAGAGCCAGGGCGAGGGCGTCGGGACCGAGGTCGTCGCTCTCGCGGTGGACTACTGCCTCCGCACGTACGACCACCCGGCCGTCGGCGCACGGGCGTACGAGTTTACCGACGCCTCCCGGCGACTGCTCCGGTCGCTCGGCTTCGAGGAGGAGGGCCGGGTCCGCCGCGACCGGTTCATCGACGGCGAGTACGTGGACACGTTCGTGTACGGTCTCCTGCGAGAGGCGGGGACGGGCCCGGCGCGGCGACAGCGGACTGAAGGGCGATCAATCGCCGTCCGGATCGCCCCACCGCTCCCGACGCCGGGGTCGGTCGCCCACGGTCGCCACGTCGGTCGCGGCGGTCCCGCCGGCGTCCAGGGCCGCGACGACGGCGCGGGCGGCCTCCGGCGTCGAGTAGTACGGCAACCCCTCGTCCACGGCCGTCCGGAGGGCCGCGCGGTCGTCGGTGACGAGGAGGTCCACCTCGCCCGCGCGAACGGCGGCGGACACGTCGTCGGGAGAGACGACCTCGAAGTGACGTTCCAGGCCCTCGACGGGGAGGTCCACGATCGCCCGTCCCGCCGTCGGCAAGCCGTCGGCCGCGAACTGGGCCTTCGCGTAGGCGGCCCCGAAGGAGTCGGCGGTGCCCATCACCTCGCCGGTGGACTTCATCTCGGGGCCGAGCCGGGGGTCGGCGCCGGGCAGGCGGTCGAACGGGAGGACGACCTCCTTCACGCTGTACTGCTCGGGGACGCGCTCCTCGTGGGGGAGGTCGGCGAGGGAGGCGCCGGCCATCACCCGGGCGGCGGTCTTCGCGATCGGGACGCCCGTGGCCTTCGAGACGAACGGCACCGTCCGCGAGG
>CAZEIO010000089.1:302-7590 GCA_964512525.1 uncultured Halobacteriales archaeon | reverse complement strand
CGCAAGCGAAGCCGTTTTGCCCGTCTCTCTCGGACGGTGCCCATGGACGGCGGCGGCTCCGCAGACATGACCCTCGCGTTCGAACTGGCGGCACTCGAGCGACTCGCCAGCCCCGGCGAGGTGTTCGACGGCGCTCGCCGCTGGAGCGAGTACGTCGGCGTGGTCAGCGAGGAACCCACGTACGTCGTGACGAACTTCACCCGACAGCACCGCATCCGGCAGGACTTCTTCTCCGGCCCGCAGGGGAAGGCCGAGTCCCTGGAGAACGTCCGCGGGCAGTTCGAGACCGACCGACACGTCCTCGTCTCGCCGCGCTCCGAGGACGCCGACCTCGCCGAGTCGGTCGGCTGGGAGTACGTCCCCCTGGAGCGGGCGGCCGAGGCCGCCGACTGGGAACTCGGCGACTCCGAGGAGACGGCGACGGAAGGAGAGACGACGCGGGAAGACTGGCCGTAGCCGGCTCTCGCCCGGCACACGTTTCTGGTGGCTCCGTAGCCGACTGCCACTCTTCTCGTTCGGCCTCGAGAGCCCCCTGTCGGGTTCTCCCCGAGCGGGACTGAAAGGGCCGTCCGTCCTCGGGAAGCACGGTGACGAAAACACGCGAGCGGAGTGAGCGCGCGGCGAGCCGCGCGACCGAAAACAGACGGGGCTTTCGAGACGGTTGATCAGGTGTGGCCGACAGCGCCCGGAGGAACGCGATCAGTGCTTCTCGACGATGCGGTCGGCACACTCGAAGCCGGCGACGACGCCGCCGTCGAGCGACCGCTCCGGGTACTGGGCGCGGGAGGCCATCCCCGCGTAGTACAGGCCGTCTGCGACCTCGCTCAGGTCGTAGGGGACGACCATGTCGAGGTAGCCCCGCTCGTAGATGGGTGCCGTCCGGGGGTTGCGCGCGGTCTCGACCCACCGGACCGAGTCACGGTCGAACGAGGGAAAGAGGTCGGCGATACCCTCGGCGTAGCGACGCTCCACGGCGGCGTCGTCGGCCTGCCAGAGCGGGTCGCTCGGGTCCTGCACGTAGCTGGCGGCGTACACGAGGTGGTCCCCGCCGTACCGCTCCGGCGGGACGAAGTTGGTGTGTTCGATGAGCGCGCCGAACGGGCAGTCTTCGGCGACGTTCAGCCAGTAGGTGTCCGTCAGCGGTTCGTCGAGGGCGAACACCGACACGACGGACCCCTGGAAGTCGATGTCGCACTCGTACCCGGTCAGCGACTCGAGGACGTCCGGCATCGTCGCCACGACGGCGGCATCGACGTCGTGTGTCTCCGTCGTCGTCGCGGCGTTACTCTCCGTTCCCGGTCCGCCGCCGTCCGTCACCGACACGTCGCCGGCGTCCGGATCGGAGTCGCCCGCCGCCGGCGGGTCGGCGTCGGTCGGGTCTTCCGGCGCGGCGGACCGCTCGACGGTCAGTTCGGTCACGCGGCCGCCGTCGAGGTCGAGGTCGGTGACGCGGGCCCCGGTGACGACGTTCTCCGGCCCGACGGCCGCGAGGAGGGCGTCGAGGAGGCGGCCGAAGCCGCCCTCGAAGTAGCCCAGTATCTCGCCGCGCAGGAGGTCACGTTCGCCGCGGAACTTCACGCGGCCGAGGAGCCACGCCGCCGACACGTCCTCCTTGCGGGAGCCGAACTTGGCGGACAGGAGCGGCTCCCAGAAGTTCTCGTACACGCTGCGGGTGGTGTGTTCGAGGAGGAAGTCGCGGATGGGGACGTCCTCGAAGGCCGCGAGGTCGTCGTAGGTGTCAAAGGAGGGGACGCCGCCGCGGACGTCCACCTCCAGCAACAGCATCGCCAGCCGGAACTTGTCGTACAGCGAGAGGTGCGGGTAGGCGAGTATCTGCCACGGCGTATCGAGCGGGTGGACCACGCCGTCCACGTAGTAGGCGTTCTTCCCCACCCGCCACTCGACGGCGTCACCCAGTCCGAGGTCCTCGGCGAGTTCGACGATCGTCTGTTCGGACTTCGAGAGGTGGTGGTAGAACTTCTCGATGCGGTCGCCGGCCGTCTCGTAGGTGGCCGCGAGACCGCCGACGTCGTCGCTCGCTTCGAAGACGCGGACCTCGTGGCCGCACTGCTGGAGGCGGTAGGCCGCCGCCAGTCCCGCGATACCGCCGCCGACGACGCCGATCACGTCCAGACGAGGGGGCGGCGGCGGCTTGTGCCTTTCCGTTCGACCCGGCCGCCGTCAGCCGACGCCGACCCACCACGCCACGGTCGTCGCGAGCGCGACGGTGACCATCGCGACGACGGCCGGCGTCGGCGACCGCTGCCTGGTGAGCACGTGTCCGCCGTCGGCGAGTGGCGGGAGCGCGAGGGCGTCGGCGACGACCACACCGACGAAGCTCTGCGGCCGAAGGCCCGCGCGGAGCGACGCGTCGTCCGCGACCTGCGCCGCGAGGCGGAAGCGGTACTCGGCCCCGGACGAGGGTGGGCGCCCGTGAGTGGCCGCGGCGGCCCCTGCGGCGGTGGCGCGTGGTCGGCACGCTTTTGCCCCCGGCCGGGGCTGGGTGAGTCATGGCTATGGTGACGGCGACCGCGCCGGCGACGAGCGCCAACCTCGGCAGTGGCTTCGACGTGTTCGGGGTGGCCCTCGACCGGCCGGTGGACGTCGTCCGGGTGGAACCCGCCGAGCGAACCACCGTCGAGGTGACCGGCTGGGGCAGCCAGTACATCCCGGAGGACCCCGCGGAGAACACCGCGGGCGTCGTCGCCGACGAACTCGACGCGCCGGCCCACATCCGCATCGACAAGGGGGTTCGGCCGGCGTCGGGACTGGGGTCGTCGGCCGCGAGTGCCGCCGCGGCCGCACTCGCGCTGGACGCCCTCTACGGTCTCGACCACGGTCGCAAGACGCTGGTTCGCGTCGCCGCCGAGGGCGAACGGGTCGTCTCCGGCGACGCCCACGCCGACAACGTCGCGCCGGCACTCTTGGGCGGCTTCACCGTCGTGACCGACGACGACGTCCACCACGTCCCGGTGGACCTGTCGCTCGTGGCCTGCCTGCCGGACGTGGTCGTCTCCACCAGCGACGCCCGCGGGGTCGTCCCGGCGTCGGCGTCGCTAGAAGACATGGTCGAGACGGTCGGGAGCGCGGCCACCCTGGTCCTCGGAATGAGCCGCGACGACCCCGCCCTCGTCGGGCGTGGCTTCCGCGAGTCCGTCGTCACCCCGGAGCGGACGGCACTCGTCGATGGGTACGACCGGGCGCGCGACGCCGCCCTAGACGCGGGCGCCCACGGCGTCACCGTCAGCGGTGCCGGACCCGCGGTCCTCGCCGTGCCGCCAGTCGGCGGCGGTCGCGCCGTCGCGAGCGCCATGGTGGACGGCTTCCGCGCGGCCGGCGTCGAGAGCCGGGCCTACCGGGCCGAGACTGGCGACGGCGCGCGACTCCACGAGACCACCGCCGACGCCGACGACGGGAGCGAGAGCGAGTCGTGACCGGGGACGGCGACCGCCCCGCCGCCGAGCGTCGTCGCCAGGTACTGACCGACGGGCTCCTCGCCCTCGTCGTGTTCGTCGTCCTCGTCGTCGCCGCCGTCGCCCGGGCGGTCGAGGTACTCGCGCTGCCGGCGGCACTCGGCGTCGCCGGGACCGCGCTGTTCGAACTGGCGGCGACGCTCGACGACGGCGTCCGCCGCCGCGTCCGGGCCGTCTGGGAGCGGCCGGCGGTGCGGGTCGGCAGTCTCGTCGTGACGCTCGCCGTCGGCGCGGCCGTCGCGACCGCGGTGCCGGCACTCGTCGTCTCCGTCGGTCTCGGTGCCGTCGGGGCCTATCTCGTCGTGGTCGCCGCCGTCCTCGTCTCGCTCGACTGACGCCGAGGCCGGGACTGCGGGCTTTTGTCGGCGGCGTCCGAAGGCCGAGCGTGGTCGAGACGAGCGTCGGCTTGGCACGGACGCCGGATGGACGGCGAGTGACGGTGGCCGCCGACCTGCGGGCGTCGCCGCGGGCCGCGTGGAACCTGCTGGTGGACACGGAGCGGTGGCCCGAGTGGGGACCGTCGGTGCGGGCGGTGGAGTGCGACGACCGGCGGGTTCACGCCGGGTCCCGTGGACGGGTACGGGTTCCGGGCGGGTTCTGGGTGCCGTTTCGCGTGACCGGCTTCGAGGACGGCCGACGGTGGTCGTGGGACGTGGCCCGACTCCCGGCGACGGGCCACCGCGTGACGCCGGCCGCGGGTGGCTGTCGGGTCGTCTTCGAGGTGCCACCGCTGGCCGCCGGGTACGTCCCGGTCTGTCGCCGCGCACTCGCGAACGTGGCGCGACTGCTCGCCGACGCCGACTGACGCTCTATCGTCGCCCCGGTGAGTGATTCCGTCGGTGACAGGATTTATACCGTGGGAGGCGTTGACACAGTACGAGGCGATCCCTCAATGTGCCACCACTATGACAGCGACAGATTAGCCAACTGGGAGCGCGAGTTCGAGACCGAGGAAGACGAGACGCCGGACGAGCCGGAACTGGACGTCGCAGAGGACGACGACGTGGAGCGCGAGGACCGCGAGCCAGCGACGCCGCCGGCCGACGACTAGGTACACCCTCCTCACATTATCGAGCGCCCGCCAGCGACGGCTGTCGCGCCACGACCCGAAGCGACTTGTGAACCGTCGCCGTTGCCCGTGCCGTGTCACTGCGCATCGGCGTGGACGAGGCCGGCAAGGGACCGGCGCTGGGACCGATGGTCGCCGGGGCCGTCGCCGTCCCGTCCGGGGCGACCCTGCCGGACGGCGTCGCCGACTCGAAGGCGGTGCCGGCCGACCGCCGGGAGCGTTTGGCCGCCGACCTCCGGGCGAGCGACGTCCTCAGGGTGGCGGTGACGGCCGTCGGACCGGCACGGATCGACGCCCCCGAGACGGACATGAACTCTCTGACCGTCGCCGCCCACGCGACGGTCCTGCGCGAGGCACTGGACGCGGCCGACGCGACGAGAGACGGAGACGGCAGGGTGACGGTCGTCCTCGACGGCGCCGACGTGGACCCGGACCGGTTCGCCCGTCGCGTCGCGGACGCGGCGGGGGTCGGGAGTGCGACCGGGGGAGCGGTCGTGGTCCGGGCGGAACACGGCGCAGACGAGACACACGCCGTCGTCGGGGCGGCGTCGGTCGTGGCGAAGGCAGAGCGCGACGCCCGAATGGCGACGGTCGCCGCCGACCACGACCGACCGGTCGGGTCGGGGTACCCGGGCGACCCGACGACCCGGGCGTTCCTCCGAGAGTACGTCCGCGAACACGGCGCGTTGCCGCCGTCGGCCCGGGAGTCCTGGCAGACGTGTCGGGACGTCCTCGCGGCCGCCGAACAGTCTGGACTCGAGGAGTTCTGAAAGAGACCGTCGAGCGCGTGCCGTCGTCTGACGTGTCGGCCCGCCGGGGCGAGTGGCCCGTCGCCGTCTCGCCCGGCCAGACTTAACCCGGAGGGGTGCGGTATCCCGTCGCGTGTTCGGACGGACGGGAGTCGCGGCGCTCGCGGCCGCGGCCCTGATGATACTGTCGGGGTGTGGCGGAACGCTCGGTGGTGACACCGGACCGTCGAGAGAGCCGTTCGACGCGCCGGAGCGGCCGTCGTCCGCGGGCGCGGCGACGACGTCCGGCGACGGCGACTTCGACGCGGCGGCGGTCGTCGAGAGCCACGCGGACACCCTCGCGAACCGGTCGCTGACGGTGCGAGAGCATCGGGTGGTGCGGTTCGCGGACGGCACCGTCCGCTACGACCGGGAGACGGTGTACTTCCTCGGGGCGGGACGGGGCTACTACCGGCGGGACGTGGTGAACGGCTCCGTCGGCGCGTTCGCGAACATCCCGGGGACGTACCGCTACGAGCGGTGGCTGAACGGGTCGGCCGGCGTCGAGCGAGCCCGCATCGGCAACCGGACGGAGTACGACCCCGTGCGGTCGCTGCCGCCGGACGTGGACCGCGCGGACCGGCTGTTCGTCCTCCTGTCGGTCCTGAACCCGAACGTCTCCGTCCGGCGGACCGTCTCGGGCGGGCTGGTGCGGGTACTCCGGGCGAACGCGACGACGGCCCCGCAGACGGTTGACTCGCGACTCGTCACGAACCTACGGAACCTCAGTTTCGTCGCCGTCGTGGACGAGAGCGGTGTCGTCCAGCGGTACCGGCTCTCGTACAGCGGGGTCGTGAACGGCCGGTGGGTCCGGGTGGTCGAGCGAGCGTCCTTCGAGGACGTCGGTTCGACGACGGTGCCGCGGCCAGACTGGGTCGCGACGGGACTCCGGGAGACGGGCCAGGTGCCGGGCAACGAGACGGCCGACGGCTGAAGACGGTCCGACGGAGGACCGACGGACGGCCGCCCGCCGGTTTCGGACGACTCGACCGTCGCGACGCGCGACACCCTTACAAGTGCCCGGCAGTGTCCTGTCGCCGTGTCCGGCAGAGCGCTGGCGGCGGTCGCCGCGACGACGCTTCTCTTCCTCGCCGGATGTGGCGGCGTCTTCGGCGGGCCGTCGGGACCCGACCGGCAACCGTTCGACGCGCCCGAACCGACCGCGACGGGAACCGACACTCCCGCGCCGCCGACGGCGACGACGACGGATAGCGTGTTCGACGCCGCCGACACCGTAGAAGAACACCTATTGGCGATCGGCCAGTCGGCGACGGTCCGGCAGGAGCGGGTCGTCCGGTTCTCGAACGGAACGGTCAGGTACGGCCGGACGCGGACCGTCTTCGTCGACGCCGTGGGCGGCTACTACCGACGCCAGCGGATAAACGGGACCGTCGGGGCATTCGGCGGCGTGAATGGAACCTACTTGCGAGAGCAGTGGAGCAACGGGTCGGTCGCCGTCGAGCGAACCCGCCTCGACGACGAGACGAACTACGACACGGCGCCGACGCAGGAGACGGCCCCCCAATACGGGGAACGGCTGTTGACCCTGTTCTCGGCCCTCGACCCGACCGTGACCAGGCGGACGACCGAGAGCGGCGACACGGTGCGAGTTCTCCGTGCGAACGCGAGTGCTGCGCCGGACGCCATCGACGCCCGGGCCGTCGAGGACCTCCGGAACGTCTCTCTCGTTGCCGTCGTAGAGCCGACCGGTCTCGTACGGCGCTACCGGGTAACGTACGAGGGCGTCGTCGACGGTCAGCCCGTTCGGGTCGTCGAGGCAGTGTCGTTCGAGGACGTCGGTTCGACGACGGTCCCGCGGCCGGACTGGGTCGAGACTGCAGTACAGGAACTGGCCGACCGCACGGAAGACAGCGAGGAGTGACGGGGTCGGCAGTCGCCGGTGGGCGTACCTTTTTGCCCGGGCCGACGGTGGCGGGGCCATGGAGTACACCACCCTC
>CAZEIO010000089.1:0-292 GCA_964512525.1 uncultured Halobacteriales archaeon | reverse complement strand
CTGTATGTCCTTCGGGACGAGCGAGTGGCGCGACTGGGTGCTCGACGAGGAGGAGTCGCTGCCGATCATCGAGCGAGCGCTCGAACTCGGGGTGAACTTCTTCGACACGGCGAACATGTACTCCCGCGGCGAGTCCGAACGCATCCTCGGCCGGGCGCTGGAGGGGCGGATGGACGAGAACGTCGTCGCGACGAAGGTGTTCTTCCAGATGGACGACGACGACCCCAACTCGGGCGGTCTCTCGCGGAAGGCGATCGAACAGGAACTCGACGCCAGCCTCGACCGCCTCGGG
>CAZEIO010000088.1:0-7604 GCA_964512525.1 uncultured Halobacteriales archaeon | reverse complement strand
GAGTTCGGCTCGATGTACGACGGCTTCGAGGCCGCGGCGATACAGGGCGAGGCGGCACTCGAGGACACCGATCTCTCGGAGGAGGAGCGCGACGCCGTCGTCGAGGTGGCCCGCGAGAACGTCTCCGTCCCCTACGTGACGGTGACGGGCTACGTGGACCTGCGGTCGCCCGGTCCCGACGGCGTGGACGACATCCGCGCGGCGCTAGACGCCGCGAGCGGCGGCGACAACGGCACCGTCCCGGACGAGGTGGACCTCGACGTGACCTACGTCGGCGCCCCGGAGTACCGGGTTCGCGTGCAGGCCCCCGACTACAAGACCGCCGAGTCACAGCTCGAGGCGGGTGTCGCCCGCGCTCGTGAGCGCATCGAGAGCGCCGGCGGCACGGCCGACTTCCACCGCGACCGGCGCACCAGCGAAGAGTGAGACGGAGGAGTCCACCGTGAAGTCGGACATCCGCGTCTGTGCCGACTGGACGGACGAACACGAGCGGCCGGTGTACACGCTGGGCGAGACGTGCCCGGAGTGTGGCGGCCGGGCGGTCAACAGCGCCCCGGCGCCGTTCGGTCCCGAGGACCGTAATGGGGAGTACCGACGCGCTCTTAAGCGGCGAAACCGCGAGTAGCGCCATGGACGAAATCGAGGTCGTCGAGACCGGCGAGGCGTCGCTCTCGGACCCCGTCCTCGTGGAGGGGTTACCGGGCGTGGGCCACGTCGGGAAACTCGCCGCCGAGCACCTCCTCGAGGAGCACGACGGCGAGGTGGTCCGTCGGGTCCACTCCGAGCACCTCCCCCCACAGGTCGGCGTCGGTGACGGCGGCGTGGCCGACCTCGCCGCCATCGAGTTCCACGCCGTCCCCACCGACGGCCGAGACCTCCTGGTGCTCACCGGCGACAACCAGGCGCAGTCGAACCGCGGGCACTACCGCCTCACCGAGGCCTTCCTGGACGTGGCCGAGGCGTTCGACGTGAGCGAGGCGTACGCGCTCGGCGGCGTCCCGACCGGCGAGTTCATCGAGACGTACGACGTCCTCGGCGCGGCCACCGACGACGACTTCGTCGATAGACTTACCGACGCCGGCGTGGCGTTTCGAGAGGACGAACCCGCCGGCGGCGTCGTCGGCGTCTCGGGTCTCCTCCTCGGCCTGGGCGCGCGTCGCGGACTGTCGGTCGCCTGCCTGATGGGCGAGACCTCCGGCTACCTCGTGGACCCGAAGAGCGCCCGCGCCGTGATGGGCGTCCTCGAGACGCTCCTGGGCGTCGAGACGGACGTCTCAGACCTGGAGGACCGCGCCGAGGAGATGGAGGAGGTCATCAGTCGCATCCAGGAGATGGAGGGCGACTCGATGGACCTCCCGGACGACGACCTCCGGTACTTCGGCTGACCGCAGAGCGCCCTCGCCGCCGTGCCAGTCAGACACATTCTTGAGTCGGCCGCCCCTGATGCGACCGTGTTCGCCGTCGCGTTCGTCTCCGGGGCACCCACGTGGCTGCTCGCCGGTCTCTTCCTCGGGGTCCTGTTCGGACTGCTCATCCTCGGCGTCTTTCTCGCCGGTGAGCGATTCCTGCCGGCCGCGAACCGGCACGCGGGCGGCGACGGGGAGAACCGCGGTGAGACGCTGCGACGCGAGGAGATTCGCTACTACCTGGACGCTATCGGCGAGACCGCAACGGAGGACGCGGTCGTCGAGGGGCGGGAAGTCGCCTTCTTTCTGCCCGACCGCGACGTCGCGGTCACGTTCGACGCTCGCACCTACCTTCTCCTCCGGGACTCGTCGGTCCACCCGATCCTCGTCGAACACGAGATGCCGGGCGTCCACCTCGGCACGCGCCTCCCGTTCGAGACGCCGGACGCCGGGTTCGGTCCCGACCGGGAGGACCGGCGACGAGAGCCGGGTGCGAACACCGGTACCGCGGCGACGGAGGGACCACGCCAGTCGCGGGCGCAGGCGACCGTCGGCGGTCCCGACCCCGTCTTCGACGGTGTCCGCGACTGGCGGGACGACCGGCAGGCCCACGCCACCGAGGCCGGCGGGCACGGACGGGCGACCGACGCAGAGCGAGTGCGGACCGCCTACGCCGTCCTCGGCCTGCCGCCGTCGGCCGACGCGGAGACGGTTCGCTCGGCGTACCGCGAGCGAGTGAAGGAGGTCCACCCGGACCACGGCGGCGACCGCGAGGCGTTCGTCCGCCTGCAGGAGGCACTCTCGACCGTCGAGGACCACGTCGCGGCGACCGAACCGGAGACCGACACCGACCGCGAGACGGTCACGGACGGCCCGGACTCGGCCTGAACGCCCCGCCGACTTTTCAGTGCGGAACGTGTGGTGCCGGTATGGCGGACGACAGCCGACTGCCAGACGAACTCCGGCGCCGAGTCAGCCGCCTCCTCGACTCCGGGTCGAACGGCGACCTCGACGCCGCAGAGCGCGAACTGAAGTCGAGTCTCCGCGACGTCGAACGAGCCGTCGAGGACGTGGCCGCCGAGCGGACGCGTCTCTCGAAGCGCATCGACGACCTCCGCGAGGAGGTCGAGAAGCACAACGACCAGGCACGCGAGGCCGTCCAGCGCGACCGCGACGACCTCGCCCGTCGCGCACTGGAGAAGAAACAGCGCAAACTCTCCCGTATCGACGGACTCGAGGCCGAACTCGACGACCTCCGCGACGCCGAGGAGGACCTCCTCGAGCGACGGGAGGAACTCTCCGGACGAGTCGAGGAGTTCCGCACCGAGAAAGAGCGCATCGAGGCACAGCGTCGCGTCGCCGAGGCCGAGGCGACGGTCAGCGAGGCGACGACCGAGGCCGAGGGGACGGTCGAGGGTCGCGTCAGCGACGCCGTCGAGGACGTCGAGGCGGCGGAGGCGCGGGCGGCCGCACTCGACGAACTCCGCGAGGAGGGCGTCTTCGACGACCCTCTCGGAGACGACCTCGACCGCGAGTTCGAACAGATGGACGTGGACCGCTCGGTCGAGAACGAGCTCGACACCCTCCGCCGCGACCACGGCGACGAGACGGCCGACGACGAGGACGCCGACGACGGGGCCTGACGACGCCGTCGGGTCAACGTTTAGTTCTCTCGGCCCGAGTATCGGACCGTGACACCAGTAGCCCCGGTGGCGTCGGTCGTCGCCGACCTCACGGCGCTGTCTGCGGCCCTCGGCGACCCGCTGGCGTGGAGCGCCGTCGGCGCCTTCTCCGCGGGCGGCCTGCTTCGGTGGCGAGGCGCGGAGACCGCCGGTCGGCGAGTGACCGCGGCCGCCTGGGTCGTCTTCGCCGCGTTCTGGCTGTCGGTGTTTCCCACCTTCGCCTTCGAGATGCACTCGATCGTCGAGGGCGTCGGCAGTCTGGCGGCGGTGCCGATCTGTCTGCACGCCGCCACTCTGACACGCGAGGGCCACCCGGGGCTGGGGACGCTGTCGCGTGCCGTCGCCGTGATGGGACTGCTGTACCTGCCCGTCGAGACGATTCCGGTCGTCCGGCAGACGCTGGTCGAGGCGGTCGCCGTCCAGGCTCACGCCGTGATGACCGCCGCCGGCTACGACCCGCTGTTCAGCACCGGGCCGGACTACGGCTACCACAACCGATTCGTGTTCCCGACGGGCGAGACACACTACAGCACCTACATCGTCACCGCCTGCACGGGCATCGGCTCGATAGCCGTCTTCGGCGGCCTGATAGCGGCGGTCCGGGCGCCACTGCGTCGGAAACTCCTCGCCGTGGTCGGTTCCGTCTCCGTCATCTGGGTGCTGAACGTCCTCCGCAACGCCTTCATCTCGGTCGCGTACGGCCGCCAGTGGTTCCAGCACGACGTCCTCGTCGGGGCGACGACGGCGCTCACCGGCGAGACGGCGGGCTACACCTCCTTCTTCGTCGCCGACCGTCTGCTCGCCCAGACGCTGTCGGTGGTCGCGCTCGTCGTCGTCACCGTCGGCGTCCTCCGGGTGACGCCGGAACTCGTCTCGACCGTCGAGACGGCGCTCTACGTCGCCGGTCGCCGGGAGGTGGACGTCGGCGAGGCGATAGGCGTCGAGACACCGGGAGGAGAGCAGCGCCGACTCACCGACGGCGGCCGGACGGCGGACGACGCCGCGACGACCGACGCCCGAGGCGGCACAGAGACCGCGACGGGCGAAGACACCACGGACGCCCCCGGCGGAACGCCCCCGGACGAGTCTGCCGGGGGTCGGCGGCGACAGTGAGCGCCGCCAACCCGCCGCCGGGCCTCGTCTATCGCGACCGGGCACTGTACGTCGAACCGGCCGACGCGCTCGTGGTCGCGGACCTCCACGTCGGCCGTGACCGGGCGTCGAACGTCGAACTGCCGATGGGCGAGCGAACGGACCTCACCGACCGACTCGGTCCTCTCGTCGAGCGGACGACCCCGACCGAGGTGGTCCTCGCCGGTGACGTGTTGCACTCGTTCTCGACGGTCCCCCGAGGTGTCCGGGAGACGCTGTCCGCCCTCCGTGGCGTCGTGCGCCGTGTCGGCGCCGACCTCGTGGCCGTTCGGGGCAACCACGACGGGATGCTAGACTCGGTGTTCGGGACGGTCCACGACGCCTACCGCCTCGCCGACGGCACCGTCGTCGTCCACGGCCACGAACTGCCGCCGGTCGCCGCGCCGCGCTACGTCGTCGGCCACGACCACCCGACCATCGAGGTGGACGGCCACCGCCGACCGGCCTGCCTGTTCGGTGCCGACGTCCTCTTGCGTTCCCGCGTCCGCGACGACGAGAGTGCGACCGTCGGCGGTGTCGGGCCGTCTGCCGCCGCCGGGGACGGTCCCGCAGACGTGGTGATGCTGCCGGCGTTCAGTCGTCTCGCGGCCGGAGTGGTCTGCAACGGCGCGGCCGCCCGCGACCTGCAGTCGCCGCTCGTGACAGACCTCGACTGTTTCCGGCCGGCCGTCTTCGACGCCGACGCGGACGACGCCCTCTGGTTCCCGCCGCTCGGCCAGTTCCGGCGCCTGCTCTGAGCCAACCGCCGCCGGCTCAGTCGAGGTCCTCGCGGACGGCCGCCGCGGCCTCGCGGCCGCTCTCCATCGCGGCGTTCAGCGACGACCACCGGGTGTACTCGCCGGCGAGGTACACCGCTCCCCCGGGGTCGCGCGTCGCCGGCAGGCCATCGTGGACGCCGGGTGGCTGGGCGAACTGGGCGAACTCGATGCGGTCGGTGTGGAGGAGTTCGAGACCCGACAGCGCCCGCTCGGGGAACCACGAGGACAGCGCGGACTCCGTCTCGGCCGCCAGCGACGCGTCGTCCGCGTCCGGCACGCCGAGGTGCGTCGCGCTCACGAGCGCCCGCTCGTCGGGTGCGTACTCGGGCGCGACGGCGGCGTGTGGAACGACCTGGTTCGGCCGCTCGTCGGCCATGTTCAACAGTATTCGCGGCCCGACGTCCAGGCTCTCGTCCAGCGCGAACCACTGCGTGACACAGCCCCGGCCCTCTGTCGGGATGCCCTCGATGCCGGTCAACTCGCGTGCCGTCGGCGGGTCCGTCGCGACGACGACGGCGTCGGCCGCCAGCGTCTCGCTGCCGACGGTCACGGTCGGCCCGTCGCGACGGACCCGCGGCGTGACGCCGCCGTCGGCGGTCGCCGGCGCGTCGTCCACGGACTCGCCGGCGCTCAACCGGGTCACCTCGGCGTCGGTCTCGACGCGGGCGCCCGCGGCTTCGGCTCGCTCGCGCAACTGGTTGGCGACATCGCCCATCCCGCCCGCCGGCACCGCGATGCGGCCCGTGCTCAGTGCCTTGAACGTGTACTCGAAGACGCGAGAGGCCGACGAGAGCGACCGCTCGAGGGTGATGCCGCCGAAGAAGGGCTCGGCGAAGTTCGTGACGAACCGGTCGGAGAAGCCCCGGCGGTCGAGGTACTCCCGGACGGTGGTCTCCGGTTCGCCGGGCACGTCCTCCCACGGTCGCTTCGCGAGTTCGCGCCGGAGTACCAGCGTCCGTAACTTGTCGCGGACGGTCACCTCGGTGTTGAACAGCGATGCGGAGAAGGCCCGCGGGTCTCGCAGTGGGTCCGAGAGGACGGACCGCTCGCCGGGTCGGGCGAGACAGGCACCCGGCGCGAAGCGCCGCAGGTCGAGAGCGTCGGTGTCGAGTTCGCGGCGCACGGCCGGGTAGCCGGTGAGCAACACCTGGAAGCCGCGGTCCATCACGAAGCCGTCCTCGTGGCGGGTGCGCACCCGCCCGCCGACCGACGACCGGCGCTCGAGGAGGTGGACATCCGCGCCGGTCTCGGCGAGGTGCCGGGCGGCGACGAGGCCGGCCAGTCCTCCGCCGACCACGACGACGCGCCGGTCCTCCATCGGTGGTCGCCGTACGGCGGCGTGACTCAAAACGACTGCGCTCCCGTGTGCCCGGCGCGAGGCCCGCCGCGGTCGGATCAGGCGGCGTCCTCGAGGACCCGCCCGATTGTCTCGCGGAAACGGGTGTTCTCGGGCAGGGCATCGCGGTCGAACCACGCGACGGTCGGTCCGCCGGGCGTCGGCACGACTGCATCCGGTTCGACGACGCCGTGGAAGACGGCCTGCACGAGCGGCGCGGTGAGACCGTCCTCCCGGCCGTAGTCGAGTTCGAGTCGCTCCACGAGGAGGAGGTCCTCGATGGTCGGGTCCACGCCGGCGGCCTCGCTGGCGCTCCGTCGGGCGGTCGCTTCGACGGGCTCGTCGCGGTCACCGCGGCCGCCGGGGGGTTCCCAGTCGTACTCCGCCGCGTCGCTCTCCACGAGGAGTACCCGCTCGCGGTCGGGGTCGGTGAGGACGGTCACCGTCGCCCACGGGAACTGGTCCTCGACCGTCTCGGGGTAGTCGCCCGGTGCCTCCACGGTTCGCTCTCGCTCCGGCGTCTCCCGGTACTCGAGCAGCAGCGAGCGGTGGACGTCGTCCGCCCAGACCTCCAGTCGTCGGCGGACGTACTCGGGGTCCATCGACCGACACGTCGTCGTCCCCGGTCAAAACTCCGCCGTCTCGGCGTCGCCGTCGGCACGGGTCGGTCGCGCCGACGTCGCCGGGACGGACAGGTCTTAGTCGGGGGCGTTCGACCGGGGGGTATGGCAATTGAGACGACGGCCGGGTTCGTTGGCCTCGACTGCGTGGACTGCGGTGAGCGGTTCGACGTCGAGACGGGAACCGGCCGCTGTCCGGCGTGTGGCGGCATCCTCGACCCGACGTACGACCTCGACGCGGTATCGCTCTCGCGTGCGGACCTCGCGGAGCGGCCCTTCGACACGATGTGGCGCTACGAGGAACTGCTCCCCTTCCCCCACGAGAACGCGGTGACGCTCGACGAGGGTGCCACGCCACTCGTCGAGTGCCCCGAACTCGCCGAGAAGTGGGACCTCGGGCGCGTCCTCATCAAGGACGAGGGGCGGAACCCGACGGGGTCGTTCAAGGACCGCGGCGCGACGGTGGCGGTGACGGGCGCCGTCGAGGTCGGCGCGACGGACGTGGCGGTGTCCTCGGCCGGCAACGCCGGACAGGCGGCGGCCGCCTACGCGGCCCGGGCGGACGTCGAGGCCCACGTCTTCCTCCCCTCGCGGTCGGACTTCGTCAACAAGGCGATGGTCAACGTCCACGGCGCGGACCTCACCGTCGT
>CAZEIO010000087.1:0-7639 GCA_964512525.1 uncultured Halobacteriales archaeon | reverse complement strand
TCGGACCGCGAGGAGACGGTCGCCGCCGGGGGCGAGACCGGTGCCGCGGACCGCACCGAGGACGCCGACCCCGACCGCGAACCAGAGGTGGCCACCGCCGACGACGCCGGCACGCGGTACGGTGCCTCGACCGACTACGCCTCCCGGACGGACCGACGCGCCGACCAGCGCCGCTCGTCGTCCGCCGCTCCCGACGCCGACGCGGACCCGGATACGGACGCCACCCCCGCTCCGGCGACGGAACCGGACGCGGACGCCGACGCCGGCACCGCGCCCGACCCGGTTCTGGACGAGCAGCGCACGGACCCTGCCGGCGACGGCCCAACCCGGACGGACCAGTCGGCGTCGCCCCCCGGCGGGGATGCACCGGCCGACGGCGGCCGACGGGTGGCCGGTCGGGACCGACCGACGGAGTCGCCACCGGACGACGCCGGGACCGGACGGCCGGCGTCGCCGGCGGTCCGGGAGCGACTCGAAGACCACGAGCGTCGCATCGCCGACCTCCGGGAGCGGGCGGCGGCACTCGAGACTGCCGACGAACAGGCCGAGGAGCGCCGCCGCGACCTCCGGGCCGAGGTGGAGCAGATGGCCGACGACCTGAGCGACCTCCGGCGGACGGTCCTGCGACTGGACAGTGCCGTCGAACGGCTGGTGTCGTCGCCGGGCGAGGACGCGACGTCCGACACCGACCCGGCGACCGCCAAGGAGAGCGCGCCTGACGGGCAGACTGGGGCGACGGCGGACGCCGAGGGTGGGGACGCGGCGTCGGCAACCGTCGTCTCCGCTCCCGCCCCGGACGCCGAGGATAAGGATAGCCGGGAGATGACGCCCGCGGAGGCGCTCGCGGAGACGACGCTTCTACTGCGCTACGGCTCTCGTGGGTCACCGACGCTCGAGGCCGCTCACGACGACGCCGACGTCGAGCGGTCGGCGGTCGAGCAGAACCTCCGCGTGGACGTCCACACGCCGTTCGACGACCGGACGGCGATGGTCGAGGGTCGCCCGTACCGGGAGTTCGTCGAGGGTCGCATCGAGTACCGCTTCTTCGAGTGGCTCGTGCGGGACCTGCTGTTCGAGATTCGCGACACCGGCAACGAGGCGGCACTCGGGGACCTCTACGACGCCCTGCCGGCCATCGACCGCGCGGAACTGCACTCGACGGTCGCGGTCGCGAGCGAGGGCGAGGACGAGTCGGTGGCGTTCGACGTCGTCGTCAGGGACGCCCACGAGCGACCGCTGGTGGTCGCCCGAATCAACGCCTCTCGCGACCCGGCGACCGAGGACATGGTCGTCGGACTCAGGGACAGTGCGAGCGTGGTCGGCGAGGCGACCGACCTCGCGGCGGCGTTCTCGGTGACGGAAAGTTACTTCTCGGGGACGGCGCGCGACGCGGCGGAGGAGGCGACGGCAGACAGTATCCTGAGTCGCAACGCGAAAGAGAGCTACGTGAAGCTATCGCGCAAGCGGGGCTACCACCTCTGTCTCGTCGCGGTCGGGTCCGACGACGAGTTCCACCTCCGGGTGCCGGATCTTTAGTCGGTCGAAACGGCCTCTGCGTCCACGAACTTCATACTCTCGAGGGTGCCGACGATGTCGTCCATCTTCTCGTCGAGGTCGGCGACGAACGCCTCCGTGTCCTCGGTGGTGATGGCACCCTGACTGGACGGCTCGATGAGGTTCTCCTCCTCGAGTACTCGCAGGGAGTATCGCACCTTGTGGTGTGGGTATCCCGTCTCGTTCGACATCTTCACGATGCCGATGGGCTCGTTGTCGATGACCATCCGCAGTACCTGGAGGTGACGCTCGAGCATGTCAACCTCCTTCTCGAGACGATCGATCATGCCACTTGCTAACCATTCTGCGTGACCGCTTAAATGTTGTCGTCCGGGACCCCCGCTCCGACGCTCGTCGGACGCGTCCGGAGCGGTCGTAAAAAAAGTACCGTGGTCTCGCGGTCAGTCCTCGACGGTCAGTTCGAGGACGTCCGAGACGGCCGGGTAGTCGTAGCCGTTTATCTCGCTCACCGGCGTGACGACTTCCCGCTCGACGTCGCCGACGTTCGACCCGCCGCCGCCACGCTGGCGCTGTACCTGGTTGTCGCCGACGCCCGGTTCCTGGTTCACCTCGGTCCCGGCGTCCCACAACCCGACGGCGTCGGTGAAGTCACCGGTGCGCACGTCGGAAACACCAGTCGCCGGCGCTCGCGCCTGCGTCAGGCGGATGCCCGTCGGTTCGGGCGCGTAGAACAGATCGTTCGACGGGATGAACATCGTCGCAAAGGAAAGGTAGTACGACCCGGTGACGTCCACCTCGAACTCGTAGGTATCGCCGGGCAACAGCGGCCCCGGTCCGTCGGCGCCGACGGGCGTGGTGAACGCACCCGCTTGGTGGACGCGGTTCTGTCCTGCGACCGATTCGGCGAGCCGACCGGGGCGACCGCCCTCGGCAATCTCCTCGAGACCGTTGTTGCGTTCGGGTTCCCCGTCGGAGAAGATGGGCTCGGCAGGATACGAGTGGACGGCGAAGGCTCCCGGCGACAGCGGCACGGGCTGTTCGGCCGCGTCGCCCTCGGCGGTGGTCTGGAGGGTGGTGCCGGTCGAGACGTTCTCGAGGCGGACGGTCAGCGTCTCGTCTATCTCTGCGCTCGCCCGGCCGACCAGTTGCTGTCCCCCGAGTGCCGCCGCGCCGAGACCCGCGGCGCCGGCAGCCGCGAGGAAGCCACGCCGCGTCCGCCGCTGTCCGTCGTCGGTACTGTCGTCCGCGTCGGTAGAGTTCGACATCGTCCGTCTCTGACTGCGGCGAGATACGCCATAGTAATTTTTCAAGTTCCCTCCGACCTGTCTCCGGTGACTCTCTAGGATCGGTCCGAAGTTGGGGACCGAAATCGGTATGTCCCGCCCGCGGGAATCGAGCGACGTGATAGTTACCATCGTCGGCGCCCAGTTCGGCGACGAGGGCAAGGGCCGGGTCGTCGACAGGTACGGCGACCGGGCCGACGTCGTCGTGCGGTACCAGGGCGGGGACAACGCCGGCCACACGGTCGTCGCCGGCGGCGAGGAGTACAAACTGTCGCTCGTGCCGAGCGGGGCCGTCCGCGACAAGGTTGGACTCCTCGGTAACGGCTGTGTCGTCAACCTCGACACGCTGACCGAGGAGGTGGACGCGCTCCGCGACCGCGGACTCGACCCGGACGTCCGGGTCAGCCGCCGTGCACACGTCATCGCCCCGTACCACCGCGTCCTCGACGGCGCGGAGGAGGCCGCGAAGAGCGACGAGGGCGTCGAGGCCGGCACCACCGGCCGCGGCATCGGTCCCACCTACGAGGACAAGGTCGGCCGCCGCGGCGTCCGCGTCGGTGACCTCCTCGACTCCGACCTGCTCCGGGAGCGACTGGCCTACGTCGTCCCCACCAAGCGCCGCCTCGCGCGGGACGTCTTCGACGTGGACCCTGCCGACCACCCCGACGCCTTCGACGAGGACGCCCTCTTCGAGACGCTCCGTGCGCACGGCCGCCGCCTCGCCGAGGAGGAGATGACGGTCAACGCCGAGCGATTCCTCGCGGAGCGGACGGCCGCCGGGGCCGACGTCCTCCTGGAGGGTGCACAGGGGACGGGGCTGGACATCGACCACGGCACGTACCCCTACGTCACGTCCTCGAACCCCTCGGCCGGCTACGCGGCGACGGGGTCCGGTCTCGGGGTCACCGCCGTCGGCCGCGGCGAGGTGGTCGGGGTCGTGAAGGCCTACACCTCCCGCGTCGGGACGGGCCCGTTCCCGACGGAACTCGACGGCGACCTCGCCGAGCGAATCCGCGAGGCCGGCGGCGAGTACGGCACGGTCACCGGTCGTCCCCGTCGCGTCGGGTGGCTCGACCTGCCGGTCCTGCGTCACGCCGACCGCGTCAACGGCTTCACCGGCGTCGTCGTCAACCACGTGGACACCCTCGCGGGCCTCGACACGGTGCGGGTCTGTCGCGCCTACGAGCGCGACGGCGAGGAACTGCTGACGCCGCCGGCGACCACCGAGCACTGGGCCGACTGCGAGCCGCGGTACCGCGAGTTCGACGGCTGGCCCGACGTGGACTGGCCGGCGGTGGCCGACGAGGGATGGGCGGCGATGCCCGACGGTGCTCGCGCCTACCTCGACTACGCCGTCGGCGAACTCGACGCCGACCTCTACGCCGTCGGCGTCGGTCCCTCGCGCGACCACACCGTGGACCTCGGTCACCCGTTCGACTGAGCCGGGCGAATCAGTCGGTCCCGCCGGCCGGGGAGTGCCGTGTCGGGGTCGTCTGTTCCGGGAGGTACTCGTTCGTGAACAGTCGGTCCGGGTCGGGTGTGCCGGGCTCGACGGCCACGTCGAAGGCGTCGCGCTCGTGGAGCCAGTCCACGAACTCGGTCCACCGCTCGCGGCGCATCACGCCCCAGCGTCCCTCGTCGTCGAGCAACAGGTCGCCCATCGCCGCCGTCGCCGCGTCGAGGAACTCCCGGTTCTCGAGGTGGGTGCCCTCCGCGATGGCCGCGAAGTCCTCGGCGGCCGCCGCCGGGTCGTCGGCGACGGCGCGGTAGCCGCGAGCGGCGGCGTCGAGGAACCCCCGAATCGTGTCGGCCTCGGTCTCGAGCGTGTCTCGGCGGGCGAACAGCACCGCCGGGTAGCCGTAGGGCACGTCGTACTCCTCGAGACCGAACCGGCGCAGCGAGACGCCGCCCGTCTCACAGAGGACGCCCTCCCACGGCCACAGCACCCACGTGGCGTCGGCCTCCCCACAGAGGAGGACGCCCGGGACGTCCAGCATGTCCGGCCGGACGCTCTCGAAGGTGCCCGCGCCGCCGTCGCTCTCGACCATCTCGGCGACGATCTCCTCCTCGAAGCGGGCGCCGTAGGAGGCGTAGGTGCGACCGTCGAGGTCCCGGGGCCGCTCGACCTCGCTGTCCTCGAGACTGACGATGGCCGTCGTGTCGCCCTGCGGGATGGTCGCGACGGCCACGAGGTCGGGGTCGTCCCCGTCGGCGTCGATGGCGTGGCCGACCAGCCGACCCGCGGGTGCGATCCCGAGTTCGTCCGCCCCGCTCAGTACCCGTTCGACCGGCTCGCTCGCCCAGTCGCGGCTCCGCCGGGCCGGTCGCAGGTGTATCGGTAGCCCTCGCTCGGCGTACCACCCACGCTCGAGCGCGACGAACAACCCGGCGTGGTTTGTCGTCGGCGACCAGCTGAGGGCGACCGACAGAGTCACGAGTTTTCTACAGAGACTTGGTGCATAATATCTTGGGTCTTCTGGCCGGCCAGTCGTCGGCGCCCGCCGGGCGACACCGTGGCCGTCCGACGTCCTCGCGGTTACCCCTATCCTTTTTGCTGGCGCCGCCCACCGTTCGAACATGACAGGTGATCTCGCGTGAAGGAGGAACTGATGGACATCCTCTGCTGTCCGCTGGACAAGGCCGAACTGGAACTCGAGGCCGAACGCCGGGACGACGACGAGGTGGTCGAGGGAATCCTCCGCTGTACGGAGTGTGACGAGACCTACCCGATCGAGGACGGCATCCCGAACCTCCTCCCGCCGGACATGCGCGAGGAGACGGAAGGCGAGGAGGCCTCCGCGTAGGGCCGTGGACCGTCTCGCCGTCACCGTCAGCGAGGGGAAACTCCACGAGGTCGAGGCACCCGACGCCTTCGAGACCGACGGCCCGTTCGTGGTCGCGGTGTCGAACCGCGGGCGGGACTGCCACGTCCACCTCCGCCTCGACGACGACCTCTCCCGGGTCGCCACCCTCGCCGAGACGAATCCGCACGTCCCCCGCGACGAGACGGTCGAGATTCTCGCCGACGTCCAGGGTGTCTCGACGCCCGTCGGGGGCGTGTTGACCGTCGAGACGGGCTACGGCGCCGACGGCGCGGACGTCGAGACCACGCTCAACCCCCCCGACACGACGACGGCCGCCGCCGCCCGCACCACACCCGGCACGCACGCACCGGCCGACGACCAGACCGCAGACGACGCCGAGACGGACGACGCGGGCGACGAGTCTGCCACGCCGACCGTCGCCGACGCCCTCCCGACGTCGCGGCCGACGCTGCCGACCGTCGCGCTCCTCCTCCTCGCCCTCGGCGTCGTCGGTGTCGCCGTCGGCACCGCCGCGGTCGTGGCCGACCCGGTCGTCGCCGTCGGTGCCGGCGTCGCCCTCGTCGCCGTCGCCGTCGCTGCCGTCCTCGTCGCGCGGTAGTCCGTTCTCCCGTCGCCGTTCTCCGGACGCCTCCTGGGAGTGTTCCTCACGGCGCAGTCAGAACCCCTTTGAGCGCGGCCGACGACCCCCCACTCGATGCCATCGCTCGCCGCCAGAACCCGCGCGGCGGTGCGGCGCCGCCCGGCTTTGCGGGCCGCACTCGCCGCCGGTGCCGTCAACCACACCGCCGCCGCACGCCTCCTGGCCGCCGACCTCGACCTCGCGGCCGACGACCACGACGCCGTCGCCGCCGCACTACGTCGCTACGGCGACGCCCTCACGCTCTCGCGCTCCACGGTCACCGCCTCCGTTCGGATGGTCACCGGCGTCGGCACCGTGGCGGCCGACGGCGACGGTGACAGTGACGACCCCGGGTCTTCGGCGACGCTGCTTTCGGTCGGCGACCGCGCGGTGCGCGAGGGCGCTGGGTCGGAGACGGCGCTGGTGGTCGAGGGCAGCGACGTGGACGCCCGGAGTCTCTCGGCGGTACTCCCTCGCCTCGCCGCCGAGGGCGTCTCCGTCGAGACGACCGGTGCCACGGCCGGGCGTGCCGTCGTCGTCGTCCCGCGCCGGGCGGGTGCCGACGCCGTTCGTGCCGTCGAGGACGCCCTCGACGCCGTGCCGACGGTCCACGAGGACGGCGAGGGCACGGGCCGGTGACTCGCCGCGGAGTGTCAGACCGCCGTCCGGCGAACACGACCCCCCGTGACCGCCTCACGAACCTCCGACGAGTTCAAAACGTTACCGCCAGTACGGCCCGACGATGACGCTCTCGCTGACGAACAGCCTGACGGGCGAGCGCGAACCGCTCGCGGTCGACGACGAGGTGTTGCTCTACTACTGCGGGCTGACCACCTCGGACCCCGCACACGTCGGGCACGCCCGCGGCTGGGTCGTCGTGGACGTCCTCCACCGCTGGCTGGAACACGAGGGCCACTCGGTGCGCCACGTCGAGAACTTCACCGACGTCAACGAGAAGATAGTCGCCCGCGTCGGCGTGGACGGCGACAGCGAGGCCGCGGTCGCCCGCCACTACATCGGCGAACTCCTGCGGGACATGCGCGACCTGAACTGCCGCCGGGCCACCGTGTACCCCCGCGTGAGCGAACACGTCCCCGAGATAATCGACCTCGTCGAGCGCCTCCTCGAGCGCGGCTACGCCTACGAGTCGAACGGGTCGGTGTACTTCGACGTGACCAGCTTCGAGGAGTACGGCGCCCTCTCGAACCAGCACCCAGACGACATCGAGGCACAGGGCGAGGAGGCCGAACTCGCCGAGAAGCGCCACCCGCAGGACTTCGCCCTCTGGAAGGCCGGTCCCGTCTCGGCGGCGGCGGTCGCGGAGCACCGCGGCGAGGACCACCCCGGCGTCCCCGAGGACCCCGGTGGACAGACCTGGGACTCGCCGTGGGGCGAGG
>CAZEIO010000086.1:0-7774 GCA_964512525.1 uncultured Halobacteriales archaeon | reverse complement strand
CGACCGCCGCCGCCGCCCTCCGCCTTGATGGCGACCGGGTAGCCGTTCTCGGCGGCGAACTCGGTTATCTCAGCGGGGTCCTCGACGGGTTCGGTGGTGCCGGGAACGATCGGCACGTCGGCCTCGGCCATCACCCGCCGCGCGCGGGTCTTCTCACCCAGGCGCTCCATCGCTTCGCTCGGCGGCCCCACCCACGTCACGTCGGAGTCCTCGACGAGTGCGGCGAAGTCGGCGTTCTCGGCGAGGAAGCCGTAACCGGGGTGGATCGCGTCGGCGCCGGCCCGGCGGGCGGCGTCGAGAACCGCCTCCTGGTCGAGGTAGGAGTCGGCCGCACGCGCCGGTCCGACGTTGTACGCCTCGTCGGCGTAGCGGACGTGACCGGCGTTGCGGTCGGCGTCTGAGTACACCGCCACCGTGTCCACGCCGAGTTCCTCGCAGGCGCGCATCACTCGGACGGCTATCTCGCCGCGGTTGGCGACGAGTACCTTGTCGAAGGCGACCTCGGTCATGCCGCACAACTCTGCCAGCCGCGACCTTAGTGTGTCGGTTCGGTGTCACCGTCGCCGCAACTGGCGGTGCGTCGGCGCTCCGTCGGTGCGTTTCGGGCCCAGACCGCGCGACGCTTCCCACGGTTGAAGTACGAGAGCGGGACCACCCCGAGCCGTGGATTGACGAGCGCGGGGCCGGCCTGGGCGGGAGCGCGGCGCACCGCCCCGCGACGCGACACGGACACACAGCTCGACGGTGACGCGCCGCCTGTTCGCTGGTCACGCCGTGCAGCCGTGGCGACCTCAGAGCCGGTCCGACCGCCCGGCGGCAGCCCACGCGTCCGTCGGCGTCCCGTCGGTCGGTCGCGACGGACGGCCCGAGACGGCCTCGGTACGGCCGGCGAAGGCCCACCGACGGCCGTCCCACCCGGTGTCGGCCTCGCCTGCCTCGGTGGCGGCTGCCGCGGCCGCCCGGTCGAGGTCGGTGAGGTGTGCGCCGACGGCGACGACGATAGCGGCCGCTTCGCCGTCGCTCGCCTCCGCCGGCACCGAGAGTTTCGCGCCGTCGCCGACGGCCACCTCCACGACGCCGTCGCTCTCGTCCGTCACGCCGCGACTCGCGTCGCCCGTCTCGCTCGACTCGACGCCCTCGCTCATAGCGGGATGTTCCCGTGTTTCTTGTCGGGGTGGTCCTCGCGCTTCGAGCGGAGCATCTGCAGGTCCTCCACGAGGCGTGCCCGCGTCTCGGCCGGTTCGATGACGTCGTCCACGAAGCCGCGGTCTGCGACGGTGTAGGGGTTGGCGAACTCCTCGCGGTACTCGTCGATGAGTTCCTCCCGCAGGGCCTCGGGGTCGTCGGCGGCCGCGAGTTCGTCGTCGTAGAGGATGTTAACGGCCCCGCGGGGGCCCATCACCGCCACCTCGGCGGTGGGCCAGGCGTAGTTCACGTCCGCGCCGAGGTGTTTCGACGCCATCACGCAGTAGGCGCCGCCGTAGGCCTTCCGCGTGATGACGGTCAACAGCGGTACCGTCGCCTCGCTGTAGGCGTACAGCAACTTCGCGCCGTGACGGATGATGCCGCGGTGTTCCTGTTCGGTGCCGGGCATGTAGCCCGGCACGTCGACCAGCGTGAGGATGGGGACGTTGAACGAGTCACAGAAACGGACGAACCGCGACGCCTTCATCGAGGCGTTGACGGTGAGCGTCCCCGCGTTGACGCGAGGCTGATTCGCGACGATGCCGACCGAGTCGCCGTCCAGCCGTGCGAAGCCGACGACGACGTTGCGGGCGAAGTTCTCGTTCACCTCGTAGAAGCTCCCCCGGTCGGCGATGCCCTCCACCACGTCGGTCATGTCGTACGGCTTCTGTGGGCGGTCCGGCACCACGCTCCCGATGTCTGCCTCCGGGTCGGCGTCGGGGCCGGGGTCGAGGGAGGGGGGGTCCTCGACGTTGTTACTCGGCAGGTACGACAGCAGGCGGCGGATGCCGTCGAGGACGTCCTCGTCGCTCTGTCCGGCGAACTGGGCGATACCTGTCGTCGAGGTGTGGACACCGGCACCGCCGAGGTCCTTGTGAGACACCTCCTCCCCGGTGACCGTCTGAGTCACGCCCGGGCCGGTGATGTACATGTAGCTGGTGTCCCGAGACATGAAGACGAAGTCGGTGATGGCCGGCGAGTACACTGCGCCACCCGCACAGGGACCCATGATCGCGCTTATCTGCGGGACCACTCCGGAGGCGCGCTGGTTGCGCTTGAAAATCTCGGCGTAGCCCGCCAGGGAGGCGACACCCTCCTGGATGCGGGCACCCGCGGAGTCGTTCAGGCCGACGACCGGCGCGCCCACCTCCATCGCCTTGTCCATCACCTTGCAGACCTTCTCCGCGAACACCTCGCCCAGCGACCCACCGAAGACGGTGAAGTCGTGTGCGAAGACGAAGACGGTGCGGCCGTCAACCTCGCCGTAGCCGGTGACGACGCCGTCGCCGGGCACCTGCCGCTCCTCGAGACCGAAGTTGCTCGACCGGTGGGTTCGCAACTGGTCGAACTCGACGAACGTGTCGTCGTCGAGGAAGTAGTCCACCCGCTCTCGGGCGGTGAGTTTTCCCTTTTCGTGCTGGCGGTCGATGCGGTCCTCGCCGCCGCCACGGAGCGCCCGCTCGCGAAGTTCCTCCAACTCTTCGATCCGGTCCTCCATCGTCATAGTACCGGATTCGACCGGGGGCACGTCCAAAAGGGTTCGGTGTACCCGGTCAGGCCTCGCCGTAGACGGGCACCGCCGCGCCGCTGGTGGGACTCGCGCCCTCCGAACAGAGAAACAGCATCACGGTCGCGACGTCTGCCGGCTGGACCCAGTCGTCGCTGTGGCCCATCATCTCGCGGTTCATCGGCGTGTCGAGTACCGACGGCATCACGCAGTTCGCCCGCACGGTCCCGCGGTTCTCCTCTGCCACCGTCTCGGTCAGCAGGCGAATCCCCGCCTTCGTGATGCGGTACGGGCCGTCCCCTTCGCCCCCCGACAGCGACGACCGCGCCGACACCGAACAGACCGACCCCCCGGTCTCCTGCAGGTGGGGCAGGGCGTGTTTGGTGGTCAGGAAGGCGGTCGTCAGGTTCACGTCCACCAGCAGGCGGTACTCATCGAGTGGCGTCTCCTCGATGGGACTCCCGCCGCGCCACGTGCCGGCGACGTTACACACGTGGTCGAGACGACCGTGGTCCGCGACCACCTGCGACACCGTCTCCTCGACCGCCGCTTCGTCGGTCAGGTCCGCCCCGTAGAACTCCGCGAGGCCCGGGTCGAGCAGCGAGTCTTCCGCGCCGGGTTCGACCACGTCCACGGCCGCGACCGTCGCGCCGGCGGCCGCGAACCGCTCGACGACGGCACTCCCGAGCGCACCGCTCGCGCCCGTCACCAGCACCACCTGTCCCTCGAAGTCGAAGCTCACGGACATACGTCCGACCACGCGACCGGCAGGGAAAAACCCGCCGGGGGCCGACCGGCGACCCCCGACCACTTTTATGTCGTGGCCCTACCGCCGGCGTGGAACTCACTGCGCACCGCGGCTTCGCCGGCCGGCACCCCGAGAACACCCGACGCGCGGTCCGCGAGGCCGCGCCGCTGTCGGACTGGATCGAGATCGACGTCCGCCGGTGCGGCTCCGGCGAACCCGTCGTCGTCCACGACGCCACCGTGGACCGCGTGACCGACGCCAGCGGTCCCGTCGCCGACTACACGGCGGCCGAACTCGCCGACCTCTCCGTTCTCGGCTCCGGCGAGGGGATTCCCACGCTCGCCGCGATGCTGTCGGCGTGGCCCGACGGCGTCGGGTGCAACGTCGAGCTGAAGGAGCCAGTCTGGGACGCCCTCGCCCTCGTCCGCGAGGCGGGTCTCGACCGGGTCGTGGTCTGTTCGTTCGACGCCGCGGTGCTCCGCGAGGTCGGCGAGCGGTCGGCGTTCGACCGCGGGTACATCGCCGGGAAGAGAGCCGACCCCGAGTCGGCACTCTCGACGGCGGCCGACCTCGACTGCTGGGCGCTACACCCGCACCACTCGCTCGTGGACACTGCACTCGTCGAGGCAGCCCACGACCGCGGTCTGGTGCTCAACGCCTGGACCGTCGTCGAGGAATCGACGGCCGACCGACTGCGGGCGGCGGGCGTCCACGGCGTCGTGGCCGACCACCCGGACGTCGTCTGATCCCCGTTTGGGACGGTCCCGGTCCCGTTCAGCGGTCGAGTCTCGACTCGTCGCCCTCGCCGGTCGGGTCGCCGCGTCCCGCCGACCCGTCGTCGCTGGGGGCGTCCGGGTCGCCCTCGTCGGCCGTCGTGGCGTCGCCGCTCGCGTTCGACTCGGCCGGCACTCTCGGCTCGTCTCGGCCCCGCTCGGCGGTCGCTCGTTCGCGTATCGTCAGGTCGAGTTCGGTCCGCAGGCGCTCGCGCAGTCGCTCGGCGTCGCCGTCGTCGACGTCCACGGCGACGGCGTCGCCGCCCAACAGAGACGCCGAAGCGGCCGTGTCGGCGGTGACGCTCGCGAGGTCCCGCCGGCGCTGGAACACCGTCCGCACGTCCACGACCGTCTGGACACGGTAGTACGGGACGACCCGGGTCACGCGCCGCCAGAAGCCGCTGCGGGCGACGAAGTGGCCTGCTCCGGTCCGGTAGCCACGGTTTCGCCACCGCAGGTGAGCGGCGACGGGTGTCAGCGCCAGCGCCAGCGCCACCGGGGCGAGCAGTTCGAGACTCGGCTCGACCGCCCGGAGGACGTCGATTGCCACGAGTGTACGGCCGGCGACCGCCGCCACGCCGGCCAGGACGAAGACGCCCAGCGCGAACCGTATCGCGTAGCGCCGACGGGCGCGCCGTGGCGGTCGCCGCACGGCGAGGTCGTCCGGGTCGAACGGCTCGACCGACCGGGCGACGGTGAGCGCACGGTCACGCGGCGCGAGGGGCACGGCCAACTGGCGGTCGTTCCGCTCGCTGCCGGGGGAGTACCCCGCCGTTTCGACGGCGACGGTGGCGTAGCCGAGGCGGCGGTGGGCGAGGTTCTGGCGCACCGACACCGTCTGGACCTTCTCGACGGGGATGGTGCCCGAGAAGCGCTGGACGAGTCCCCGCTCGTACTCTAGACCGTCGTCCACGCGGACCAGCCGGAAGCCGTAGTACCGCGCGAACGTCAGCAGGACACTCAACAGCCACGCGAGGACGGCGACGGCGACGACGCCGATGAGTGCCGTCTGCACCGGCGACAGCGGGAGGTCTTGGAGTACCCGGCGGACGCCGACGAGGTTCGACGGGTTACCGCCCGAGAGCACCGTTCCGACGACCGACGAGACGATGCCGGCACCGGTGTCGAAGCTGAACAGGCTCAGGACGACGAGACTCCGCCGGGAGATGGCGAACACCTCCTCGCGGTCGGTCGCCGACTCCTCACCCATCGCCTCCTCGCCCGGTTCGCCCGTCTCCGCTACGGTCTCGCCCGCCCGCGCTCGCCGGGCGGCCCGCCGCAGGTCGTCTCGCAGTCGCTCCGCCGTGTTCCTGCCGAGGTACTCGAGCACTGCCTCCGTGTCGCCGCCGCCGGCCGTCTCGATGCGGACCGCGGCGACCCCCAGCAGTCGCTGGACCGGGTTCTGCCCAACGTCCACGTTCTGGATACGTCGGAGCGGTATCTCCCGGTCGCGGCGCGAGACGACGCCCGAGGTCACGTCGAACGTGTCGCCGGTCAGGGCGTACTCGTACCGCCGGTAGTAGAGGTACTGGTACACCGCGGTCGCGGCGACGGTCAGCACCACCAGTCCGGCGAACGCCTGCGACGCGAGGTCCACGGACCCCGACCCGACGGCGGTCACGAGGATGAACAACGTCGAGGGTCGAAGCACCCGCGCGGCGGTACGGTAGGGGACCGACAGCGGCGAGAGACTGCGCCACTCGGTCGCCTCGTCCCCAACACGCCCCTCGCTGTCCGGGGTCTCTCCCGGGTCGCCGGTGTCGGCGTCGTGGTCGGCCGACGGGTGTAGTGCGGCGTCGTCGGCGCCGTCGTTGTCGGCCGACGATCGTCTCGTCGTCTCGGTCGTGTCGTCGTCCGTCGTGTCGTCGCGAGCGTCGTCCGCGCGCTCCCCGTGTCCGCTCACACGGCGTCACCCGGGTCGGTCTCGACGGCGAGTTCGCGGAGCCTGGCCTGCAGGCGGTCCGCCCGCTCCGTCGTGAGGCCCGGGACCGTCACGTCGGCGCTGCGGGACCCGGCGGTGTACACGACGACGCTCGAGAGGCCGAGTGCCCGTTCGAGCGGCCCCCGTTGGGTGTCCACGTGCTGGACACGGACGAACGGGACGACGGTCCGGACGTGCGTGACGACACCTCGTTCGAGGTAGAGGGCGTCGTCCTGTAGTTCGAAGCGCCAGCGGCGGTAGCGGAGGACGGCCAGAACCAGCCCGACGACGCCGAGGACGGCGGTCACGCCGCCGCCGATGGGGGCGAGGCGGGGGACGGTACCGGCGAGGACGGCGGCGACGATGGTCCCGAGAACGAGGCCGGTGACGAGGCTGCCGACGGCCCAGACCACGCGGACCCGGGAGTCCAACCGCTCCATGGACGAACGCGGGTGTGCGGGGAGAAAAGCGGTGCGGTCGTCAGTCTGCGGGGCGTACGCGTGCGTCCTCGAGTCGGACGATTACCTCGCCCAGCCCCGTCGCCTCGCAGTCCTCGTTCGGACAGGCGTAGTGCCAGCCGTCGGTCGTTCCCTCGCGCTCGCCGAACCGGTTGCCACACTCCCGGCAGAGCAGTCGGTCTCGGCCACACGTGTCTCGGTGAAGCTCGTAGTCGAGCTTCGAACTGAAGGTCCGCCCGCAGTCGCGGCACTTGTGCATAACTCGTATAAGCGACGCATCGACCAAAAGTGTAGGTGATCGGGATCTGCCGTGCGACGGGTCCCCACGCTATCCGGTGATTCTCGCCGCCGTCGCCGTCGTGTGGAGCCTGCAAGTCCACGACGGCGGGGACGTGTGCGAACGACCCGGACTCCCGGACCCGGGACGGCCGGTCACTCGAGGAGTCCGCGGTGCGTGAGTCGCTCCGGGTCGAGCAGTTTCTCGGCCTCGGCCTCGGTCAGGTGCCCCCGCTCGACTGCCACCTCCGCGACCGTCTTGTCCTCCGCCAGGGCAGCCTTCGCGACCTCGCTGGCGGCGTCGTAGCCGATGGCGGGGTTCAGCGCCGTCGCGATGGCCATCGACCGCTCCACCGCGGCGGCGGCGTGGTCGCGGTTGGCCTCCAGCCGGCGGACGAACCGCTCGGCGAACGTCTCCGCCGCGTTCGCGACGAGCGTGGCCGACTGCAGGAAGTTGTGTGCGACCACCGGCTTGTACAGGTTCAGGTCGAGTTGTCCGCCGGCCGCGCCCGCCGACACCGCCGCGTCGTTGCCGACGACCTGCACGTACACCTGGTTGACCGCCTCGGCGACGACGGGGTTGACCTTGCCCGGCATTATCGACGACCCCGGCTGGTTCTCGGGTTGCTCTATCTCGCCGAGACCGTTGCGCGGGCCGGAGGCGAGGAGTCGCAGGTCGTTCGCCATCTTGTGCATCGACCCCGCCACCGTCCGCAGGGCGCCGTGGGCCTCACCCATCGCGTCGTGGGCCGCCTGTGCCTCGAAGTGGTTCTCGGCCTCGCGGACGTCAAGGCCCGTCTCCTGTGCGACGTACGCCGCGGCGAGACCGGGGAACTCCTCGTGCGTGTTGAGACCCGTGCCGACCGCGGTGCCGCCGAGGGCGAGTTCGCCGAGGTGCTCTCGCAC
>CAZEIO010000085.1:0-7781 GCA_964512525.1 uncultured Halobacteriales archaeon | reverse complement strand
GACCGCGTCGGCGAGGCCGAGGTGGACGAGACGCTCGGGTCCACGAGCGCGGCCACCCTCGAGGACTGACGGGCGGGCGGGTCAGGGTCCCCCGCTCGGGAAGCGAGCGAACGAGAGCGCCGGAGACGGAGACACGCGGCCGGTCCCAGCAGACCGACGACATCGGGACGGGACCCGCTACTCCTATTCCGACGGGGACGCCCTCGCGAGACCGTCGAGTCGCTCCCGCTCGGCCGCGTCGAGTTCGACGGCGAACACGTCACGGTTCTCCGTCAGGTGCTCGGCGTCGGTCGTCGAGGGAATCGGAACGACGCCCCGCTCGACGTGCCACCGCAGCACGGCCGTGGCCGGCGAGACACCGTTGTCGGCGGCGACCTCTAGTACGGCGGGGTCGTCGAGCAGACCCGCCGCCGACACCGGCGAGTACGCCATCACCTGTATTCCACGCGCGTGACACCAGCCGACCAGCTCCTCCCGCGGCCGATACGGGTGACACTCGACCTGGACGACCGACGGCTGTACGTTCGCGGCCGCACACAACGAGCGCAACTGCTCGACGGAGACGTTGCAGATGCCGAGCGTCCGCGCGAGGCCGTCCTCGTGAAGCGACTCCATCGCCGCCCACGTCTCGGCCAGCGAGACGTCGGCCGTGCGACGCTCGCCCTCGTCGTTGGTCGGGAAGGTGATCCGGTCTCGCTCCTCGGGCGGTCGCTCGGCCAGCCGGTCGAGCGGTTCGGTGTGAGCCCACGCCTCCGGCCAGTGGAGCATGTAGCAGTCGAGACGGTCGGCGCCGAGTTCGGCGAGTGACCCCCGGCAGGCCCGGCGGACGTCCGCTGGGCGGTGGTTGGTGTTCCAGACCTTACTGACCAGAAACACCGCCTCGCGGTCGGGGCTGCCCGGGTGGTCGAGTGCCGCCCCCAGCCTGTACTCGTTACCGTACAGTTCGGCGCCGTCGAACAGCCGGTAGCCGCAGTCGAGCGCGTCAGCTATCGGCAGGTCGACGTACTCGTCACCGTGCAGGCGCGAGCAGCCGAAGCCCACGGGGGGCATCACGACCGGCCGGTCGGGACCGTACTCGTCGCCGGCGTTGCCCTGCACGTCTCCGGTCCCAGTTCCGTCGGGGACCGTCCAGCCGGGGGGGACACCGTCGAGGGAGAGGCGTTCGCCGTTCGCCCCGGTAACGCCCGGCGGCGGCCCGCGCGGAGCGAACCCGCAGTCCGGAACCGCGACGGGTCCGCCGTCGGCGGCCTCGCGTACGGCGTCCGCGACCGCGACGACGTGGGCCCCGTGTCGGCCGTCAACGTACGGCCGTCGGTCCTCGCGGACGGCCGCCGCGAGCTCCGCGACGCCGTCGGCGTAGTACCGCGGCGTCGGCGAGCGGTCGAGCGGCACGGGTCGGTGCGACCGCCCCGAACGGGCGAACCGCACCGGCGCCCCGTCCACGTCGGACCACGACATCGCTCCGGGGTCGGCGACGTAGAGCGCCCCCTCTTGGCCGTGTGCCTCGACCGCGTAGAACCGGTCGGTGCGGTGTCGCACGTAGTGGCTCGCGGTCACGTCCACCCGCGGCCCGGAGGCGAACGACAGCGTCGCCGTGAGGTGGTCAGGGGGGCGCTCGTCGGCGGCGACGGGCGCGTCGGGGATCAGGTGGTCGGCAGCGGCCGTCTCGACCCGCTCGACGGGACCGAACCAGGCAGTCAGCAGCGTCATCGGGTAGACGGCGCCGTCGAGCAGCGGCCCCGTCCGAAGGACCGTGTCGGGGTCGTCGTGCCACTCGGACGGTCGTCCGAGGTGGCACGTCACCTCGACGACACCGACGTCACCGAGTCGTCTCTCCGCGAGGTACCGCCGAGCGACGAGCCAGGGGTCCGCGAACGGGGCGACCGGGGCACAGCCGAGTCGTCTGTCGCGGTCGGCGGCGAGTTCGACCAGCTCGCGGGCCCGGTCGGCCGACGTCGCGAGCGGCTTCTCGGTGTACACGTGTCTGCCCGCCCGCAGCGCGGCCTCGGTAATATCGGCGTGGACCGACGGCGGCGTGAGATTCACCAAGAGCGAGACGTCTTCGTCCGAAAGAAGCGCCGCGGCGTCACCGTAGTGTGTTCCTTCCTCGCCGTGCTCCGCGACCAGTCTCCGGGCACGGTCGCGGTCGAGGTCCGCGGCGGCGACGAGGCTGAGTCGGTCCTCTCCTGCGATCCCCTCGGCGTAGCTGTCGGCTATCGAGCCGCAGCCGACGATGGCGACGTTCATCACCCTCGTAACGGGAAGATCCGGTATAGTCGTTGCCATCCCTACAGAGTCACCGGCCGCGTCGCCCTCCGAACCGCACCAGCCGGTACCCGACGACCGCCGCGAGCACCACGGCTGCGACGGCCACGAGCACCAGCCACGTCGGGACGGCGCCGCCGTCGCCCCAGTCGGCCGCGAAGACCGCACCGTAGTAGTCACGGACCGACCCGCCCTCGAGGACGAGGACCACCTCCCGGTTTCGGTCGCCGGAGTGGTCGTTCCAGTTGAGGCTGCCGAGGACGACGCTGTCGTCAACGATGGCGCCCTTCGTGTGGACGGTGTCGTACCGGCCGCGGGCGTCCGCGAGACGCACGGTCAGAGGCCACCCCTCCCGGTCGGCGCGGTCGTTCAGTGCCGTCGCGAGGCGACGGTTCTCCGCCCGGACGTACGACGCACTCGAGAGCAGGATTCGCACCTCGACGCCCCGACGGGCGGCGTCCACTGCCGCCGCGAGCAGCGGTCCCTCCTCCATCGACACCTGCTGGATGCGGACCGACCGGTCGGCGTCGGCCAGCAGTGTGACCACCGTGGACTCGGCGTTGTCCGGCGCGAGGAGCAGGCGGACCGACTCGGCACGAACCCGTGCCGGGCCGAACCGCGACGGGTACGCCGCGTCTTCGGTCGTGTCGAAGACGGGGTCGGCCGAGTCGCGGTACTCGGACCACGGCAGTGCAGCCGGACGACTCGCGTCCGCACGGAACACCGTCGCGAGGTCGGCCGCGAGGTCGTCGCCGGTGACTACCGCCCCCCAGCCACGGTGACCCGCGCCACCGAGTCCCCCCGGCTCCCAGTTCTCCGTCGCGACCAGCACCCGGTCGTCCACGACGGCGTACTTCGCGTGGTGGTAGGCGTACGGCGCTCCGTCCGTGCCGTACACCCGGACGTCCACCCCGCTCTCCGACAGGCGGTCGAGCAGGCGCACCTGCCGGCGGGAGACCCCGCCGACCGGGCCCGCGTCGACGAGCACCCGGACGGTGACACCCCGGGCGACGGCCGCCCGGAGTGCACGAGTGACGCGTTCGGACTCGAGCGTGTAACCGGCTAGGAGGACGCGCCGGTCGGCCGACGCCAGCAGTTCGACGGCGGCGTCGGGCGCGTCGGGAAGGGCGAACGCTCGCACCTCGCGAGCGCCGTACCGGCCGACCGAGCGGTTCGTCGCGTCGAGGTGTCGCCAGCCGCCGCCGTCGAACACCGACCGCTCCGGCGCCTCCTCGTACTCGACTGCGTCCACCGTGCGGTTGTTCCGCCGGAGCGTCACCCGTTCGCCGCCGTTCGCCAGCGTCGGCAGTGACTCGACTGCGACAACACGCTCGACCGCGACCGGTCCGTCGCGCGTGAGGTTGCGGACCCGCTCCGGGTGTTCGGTCACCGCGACGCGTCCGCGAACCTGCCCCGAGAGCGCGACGGTGCCCTCGCCGTCGTCGAGCCGGTATCCCGAGAGGTTCGTCCGCCGCGAGACGGCGAGGACGACGAACTCGCCGCGGTCCTCGTCGGCGGCGGGATTGGGGTACAGCGTCGCGATACGGACTCGGGGCGGCGGGAGACGGCCGGCGGCGACAGCGTCGGCCGTCGCCGGCGGACGCTCGACGCCGTGGACGGCCGGCGACGGGGCGGTGACCGGGGACACTCCGCCGGGATCTGCGACCGACGGCGCCGCGGCCGTGGGGTGGACCGTCGCGGGAGCGGCGACGGCCGCGAGCGCGACGACCGTGAACGCGAGGACGGCGAGGGCGAGTACCGACCGGCGCGACGCGGGTCCGACCACGAGTCGGGCGTGGTCCCAGGATGGAACATAAACCGCCGGGTGGACGGGAGCCAGCGACGGCCGGCCTCAGGCGACGCGTTCGGCCTCGTGCTGGACGAGGTAGTCGTCGTCGTCACGGTAGTCGGCGACCACGTCGAGTGCGCGCTCGGTTCCGACCTGCCGGAGCGCCCAGGCGGCGCTCGCGCGGACGCGGTCGGCGTCGTCGTTCGCGAGGGTGTCCGCGAGTGGGTCCACGGCGCGAGTGTCGCCGATCATGCCCAGTGCACGGGCGGCGCGGCTCCGGACGTCGGCGTCGTCGCTGGCGAGGCGGTCGGCGACGACTTGGGTGGCGTCGTGACTCCCGATCTCGCCGAGAGCACGCAGTGTCACCCGCTGGAGACCGGGGTCCGAGTCGGTCTCGGCGTACTCGGTGAGCATCTCCAGTGGCTCCTCGCTGCCTATCTTGCCGAGTACCTCGATGGCGGGCTTCTCGCGGCGCTGTGCCCGCTCCTGCATGGCGTCTATGGCGGCCGGGTCGCCGAGACGCTTCAGCGACTCGATGCAGTGTTCCTCCATGAACTCGGAGTCGAGGAGGTCGAGTGCGACGAGGATCGGCTCGGGGTCGCCGCGCTGTTCGAACACCTTGATCGCGTTCCACTCGGGCGGGAAGTCCTTGCGGTGTTCGAGGACGTCGTAGAAGCCGTGGGCGTCGAGCATCTGCCGTTTCGTGAGGTCGCCCCACTCCTCGGCGTCCTCGACCGCCGCCGCGAACGTCTCGACGGCCGACAGCAGCGTCTCGATACGCGCCGCGTCCCCGTCGAGGTCGAGTTCGACCCCGTCGAGCGCCGCGCAGAGGTCTTCCAGCGCGGCGACGACGCCGTCGGCGTCGGCGGTCGGGTCGTCGTCGCTCGTCGCGAGGTCGCCGGTCGGTCGGTCCACGGCGTGGCCCGTCTCGTCATCGACGGTGGTCAGGAGGTCGTCGAGAGCCGTCCGCAGGGCCGTGGCGCCGTCGGCCGTCCACGTCGTCTCCTCGACTGTGGACCGGGCGGTCTCGACGCTCTCGACCACGTCGGCGACGTAGGGACCACGGGCCTCCTCGAGGTCGGCCTGCAGCGACTCGACGTCGGCCTCGATGGCCTCGGCCGGTCCCTCCTCGTCGTCGTCCGGTTCCTCGACGTCGAGGTCCGCCTCCTCGAGGTCGCTCTCGACGGCGTCGAGTTCCGCCGCGACGTCGTCGAGGTCCGCCTCCGTCTCGGCGGCGTCCAGTCGCGTCTCGAGGTCCGCGATTCGCTCGCGGAGGGACTCGACCGTGACCACACGCTCGGGCACGTCGCTCTCGTCGTCCACGGCGGCATCTCCCTCGTCGGACTCTTCCGCGTCCGACTCGCTCTCCGCCTCGTCCTCGTCCCCGGTCTCGTCGGAGTCGGCGTCTCCGGATTCGGCGTCGGTCGCCTCCGCCGCCGCGTCGTCGGTCGCGGTCTCGCCGGGATCGGACTCGCTCGCCGCTTCGTCATCTCCTGCCGTCTCGTCGCCGTCGCTCTCGGGAGCGTCGTCGCTCACCTCCTCCGGGGACGCGTCTCCGGCCGTCTCGGCGTCGTCGGCCGGCGCGTCGGTGCCGGGTTCGGCGTCGTCGGGCGACTCGTCGTCGCTCATCCGGCCACCTCGCGTCGGCGTCCGTGAGTCATGCCCGGACGATCCGTCCGAGCGCGGCCTAAGCGTTTCCTTTCCCGTCGGGGTCGGCCTCCGGGTCGGGGTCCGGCTCCGCGTCGCCGTCGGGGCGGGCGCCGAGTGCCCCACCGAGTGACGGGAATCCGTCGCGCCAGTAAAAGAAGGGGCTGGCGAAGAGGTAGGCCAGCCCGAGGATGAGCAGCGCCCGCGGGAAGCCGCGCCCGACGGCAGCGGGCAACAGTGGGCTCTCCGTGGCGTCCGGCACGACGATGGCGACGGCGTGGACGACACCCATCAGGAGCGCGTCGCGGGCGAGCAGGTCCGGGTACCGCACCGGCGCAAGCATCAGGTAGACGAAGACGGCGGTGACGGCGAGCAACGGCACCGGTCGGGTCATCCCCGCGAGTACCGCCGCGCCGATGATGGTCGCCGCGAGCGTACTCGGGACACCCTCGGTCTCGTGGGCCCCAGTGTCGAGGGCGGTGTACAGCGCCAGGCGAACGACCGCAGCGGCGACGAACAGCGCCGGCACGAGCAACACCGCGGCGGTCCGCAGGTCGGCGCCGAGTACCGGCCACGCCCGGACGACCGCGGCGAATACGAGCGTCGCCGGCGCGACGCCGAACGAGGCCACGTCTGCCAGCGAGTCGAGATACGGTCCCACCTCGGAGGAGCCGTAGCGCCGCGCCAGCACGCCGTCGAGACCGTCCGCGATGGCCGCAAAGAGCATCAGTCGCGCCGCGAGTTCCACGTCGCTGAACGCCACGGCGACCGCCAGGAAGCCGATCGCGGCGTTGGCGGCCGTCACGACGTCGGCGACGCCCAGCCGGCCGACGAACCGCGGCTGCATACCGTCGCCGTCGGTGACCGGCGTCTTATCTCCTGCGACAGGCCGGCGTTCGCGGGGCCCGGCCGACGCGGGTCGCGGTGTGTCCACGGGGAGACGGGACGAACACCGTGTCGCGCCACCCGTCACGAACCCGAACCGCGACTCTCATTTCCCTCCGGTCGCAACGACGACCATGCGACGACGGGCGTACCTCGGGACCGTCGGGACCGCGCTTGCGGTCGCCGCGAGCGGCTGTCTCGGCAGCGCGGCACCGGCGAGCGACGCCGCCGATTACGACGTCGGCATGTCGGTGAACGCCTACCGCCCCGAGACGGTCGAGACGACCGTCGGCTCGACCGTCGTCTGGAAGAACACCTCCGGACGGCGCCACACCGTCACTGCGTACGAGGACGTCCTGCCGGACGGTGCCGACTTCTTCTCGACCGGCGACTTCGACTCGGAGAGCGCGGCGGTCGCGGGCTGGGACGCCCGGTTCGGCGGCGGTCTCTCGCCCGACCGGACCTTCGAGTACACGTTCGACGTTCCCGGCACGTACGGCTACTACTGCATCCCGCACGAGCGACAGGGGATGGTCGGGACCGTCGAGGTGCGCGAGTAGCAGTTACCGACGAGAACGGCGAGAGACGAGAGAACGAGCGACGGGCAGCGGTATCTACTCGTCGACGTCCACCGCGGTCTCCTCTTCGGCGGCGATCTCCGCGGGCCGAGCCTCGAGCGTCGTCTTCGCGACCTCGACGCGGCGTAGCGGATAGATGGTCTTGGCCTCGCCGTAGATGGCCGAGGAGAGACGGCCGTTGACGACGCCGTCCACGAGGTCCTCGAACGTGCGGTCCTCGGCAGCCTCCTCGATCTGGTCGATCATCACGCGGCGGATGGCCTTCTCCTGGCTGTCGTCGGCCTTCTTCGTCGTGTAGGCGACGGGCTGGAGCTGGACGCGGTAGTCGTCCGCCGTCAGCACCGTCACGTAGCCGTCTATCTTCGACGCCCCACGGCGCACGAGACTGCGCATGTAGTCGCGGGTGAGTTCGTGCTTGACGAACTCCGTGTAGGCCGCGTCGCTGCCCACGTCCGTGATCTTGAACGTGAGCTTGGTGTTGTTCTCGCCGGCGTCGTCGGTGAGTTCGCCGAGCGTCGTCTCGACCGTGCGACCGATCACCTTCTCGGGTTCGTCGGCGAGGGTCTCGCCGAGTTCCGCGCGGTCGAACTGCTCCGGCGCGTGCACCGTGTACCAGC
>CAZEIO010000084.1:0-7822 GCA_964512525.1 uncultured Halobacteriales archaeon | reverse complement strand
AAGCGCGTCCTTGGTAAGGACGAGAGCCCGGGTTCAAATCCCGGCCTAGGCTTCCGCCGCGAACAGAAGCGACGAGCGACAGCGGGGAGCGTCGTGAGCGGCGGACGCCGTCCGGGGATTCGAATCGGCAGGTCCGGGGGCGCGAACGGACCGAGCGTCGCCGTCTTCCCGTGGTTCGGACCACCGCCCTTCCTGCGTCGGTGACGAACGAACCTGCAGAACTACGACCGAATGGTGTCGAGAATCCTCGAAACGGCGGGTACCGGCTCTCCGCCGCCGGCGTTGTCCACGACACCCGTACGATGTCGGGTAGTCTGCCGGACCACCACGGCAGACGGCGAGAGTCCTGCGACGAGACACCGCCGCGGGTAGAGTACACCGCGACGGCGAGTGGGACGGACCTGCACGCCGCGTTCGCGACGCCGTGCCGGTGAACGGCAGACCACGCTCTCGACGAGAGACACGTCGCTGCCCGAGTCCGAGGCTGTGGCTGCCGCGACCCGGGCTTACTTGTCGCCGGATACAGACGAGGGGAGCGGATGAGTCACTTCTACTGCCGGCACTGCGACGCTGCGGCGGACCACGCGACGGTCGCGGCGGCCCAGGGTGACGGCTGGGCAGACCTCTCGGCGGAGGGCCGCGCCGGACCGGTCGCTGGCGTCGAGTACACCGGCACCTGTCCGGCGTGCAGGTAGAAGCGGCGTCAGCGGGACCGCCTCAGGAGGGCGGGTGGAGGGACTCGTAGCGGGGGTCGATGGTGAGTGTCGCGGCGTTACTGCCCGGAGACGGCGGCGTCGGGCCGCTGGTCGGTTTCGCTCGCGTCGTCGTCACCGTCGTCGGGCGTGATGTCGCTGACGACGCTGCCGAGGGACTCACCGCCGGCGGACAGGAAGTCACCGATCGCGCCGTGGATCTCGGTGACGAAGTCCGGAACCTGAGCGGGCAGGTTCCCGGGTGGGCCGCCCTGAGCGCCGACGTCCGCGGGCGGACCACGACGCTCCGAGGCGTTCGCGTCGGCCTCGGTCTCGTCGGCGCCTTCGTCTTCGCTCTCGTTCGGGTCCTCGCGCGCGTCCGACTCGTCACCGCGGTCTTCCGGCGGGTCGTCCGCGTTGTCTTCGGCCGGTGCGTCCGAGGGGGCACCGCCAGGCGCCCCAGCCGCTGCCGCCCCGACGCCCGCGGTCACGAGCGTGACTGCGAGCAGGGCGGCCAGGATCTTTTGTGCGACCATGCGCACCCCGGCCTACCGCTCGGGGACGTATGAACGGGGTCGGCCGTGAAGTCGCTTTTCGGCCATTTGAGGCGCTCTGAAGCCAATTTAATCGCAGTTAAGCCGACGTGACGGCTTGAAGTGGGCCGCGGACGGAGCCGGAGCATGGACTGCGGCGAAGACGGCGGCAAAGACTGGCGTCGCGTCGCGGTCGTCCTCGCGCTGGCGGCGCTCGTCGCGTCCGCAGGCTGCCTCTCGACCGGGACGGGAGTGCCGGACGCCGGGGACGACCCGACCACCGGCGACGCGTCCGCGACGCCGCTGCCGCCCGACCTCGGGCAGAACGCCACCGTCACGCGGGTCGTGGACGGCGACACCATCGAGGTCGAACTCGCCGACGGGACCGTCGAGAAGGTGCGACTCATCGGCGTGGACACGCCCGAGATATACTCCGAGAACACGCCCGCCGAGTACGGCGTCCCGGACACGCAGGCGGGACGGGACTGCCTGCGACGCTACGGCGAGCGTGCCACGGAGTTCGCGACCGACCGACTGACCGGCAAGCAGGTCCGCATCGTCCCCGACCCGAACCTCGACGAGCGCGGCTACTACGGTCGCCTGCTCGCGTACGTGTACGTCGATGGCGTCTCGTTCAACAGGGACCTCGTCGAGCGGGGGTACGCTCGCGTCTTCGAGAGCGACTTCACGGAGCGTGCCGACTACGAGGCCGCGGCGGCAGCGGCTCGCGAGGCCGACCGCAACCTCTGGGAGTGTGCGACGGACACGGACGCGGGCACCACGCAGGCGACAGTAAGCGCCTCGGGGATCGTGCTCGCGACGGTGAACGCGGACGCGGACGGACCGGACGGCGAGAACCTGAACGACGAGTACGTCGTTCTGGAGAACGTCGGCGACGACCCGGTGTCGCTGTCCGGCTGGACGATCAGGGACGAGGCGAACCACTCCCACACCTTCGAGGACCTCACGCTCGACCCCGGCGACCGCGTCACCCTCCACACGGGGACGGGTACCGACACCGAGACGGACCGCTACTGGGGGTCATCGACCCCCATCTGGAACAACGGCGGCGACACGGTGACGCTGGTGGACGACTCGGGGACCGTCGTGCTCACGGAGTCCTACTGACGGCGGACCGGGGCCGGCATCGCGAGGGCGTGCAGGCGGATCAGACGCCCGGGACGCCCACGACCGAGACGTCGAGACCGAACAGGGCAAGCACCGCGGCGAGCACGACCGCCACGAGCCACGCGCCGAGACCGACCGCGACCGCGTCGGTCCAGTCGCCGCCGTACTGGACGCGGACGACGGCGAGCCACGCCACGACAGCCAGCACCACGGCGAGCAACGCGGGGTCGATCAGCCAGCCCACGAGTCCCGCGACCAGTGCGCCCACGAGGGCGGTCACGAACGCGGTGGGAAGACCGTCCTCGTCCTGGAGGTAGCCTCCCGAGAGGGCGAACGCGGCGGTACCCACGACGAGGCCGAGCACCAGCGAGAGGGTCGCCGACAGCAGCTCGAACACGGCGACGCCGGGACCGGGGTCACCGGGCGGGCCACCGCGAGCGATGCGCTCAACCACTCGTTCGAGCGTTTCGTGGAACATCGCACCCGGAACCAGTGGCCGCGCGCACTTGAGCGGCGGCGACCGTGCACTCGACTTGCCGGGACGACGCCGCTGAATCCGGCGAGACCGTCGAAGGATTCAAACGTCGTCGATCGGCGTCCCACCGTCGGGAGACTCATCGTTTTTTACTGGGGCGGCCGTAGGGGAGGGGTATGAACTTCGTCATCGTCGGATACGGTCGCGTCGGATCCCGGACGGCCCGGGTCCTCGGCGAGGAGGGACACGACGTGGTAGTGGTCGAGGTGGACGCAGACCGGGTGGACCGTGCCCGCGAGGACGGCATCGCGGTCATCGAGGGCGACGGCGGCGACGAGAGCGTCCTCGATGCGGCAGGGTTCGAAGACGCCGACGCCGTCGCGGGCCTGACCGGCGACCTCAACACGAACTTCGCCGCGTGTTCGACGGCGAAACACTACGGCTGCCGGACGGTGATGCGCATCGACGAGGACTACCGACAGGACGTGTACCAGCAGTACGCGGACGACGTGGACGAACTCATCTACCCCGAGCGACTGGGTGCCGCGGGCGCGAAGACGGCGCTGCTCGGCGGCGACTTCAACGTCATCGCCGACCTCGCCGAGAACCTCCAGATGACGGTCCTCGCCGTCGAGGAGGAGTCCCCGGCGGTCGGCCGGCGACTCGCGGCCGTGGACCTGCCCAGTTCCGGGCGCATCTACGCTCACGGCCGCGAGAACGAGCCCCTCGAGATACCACTGCCGGGGACGATGGTCGAGGCTGGCGACAGACTAGCGGTCCTCGTCGAGACCGACACGTTAGACGACGTGCGGTCGATGCTCGAACCGGCGGACTGATGCCGTCTCGAAAGAGGGGGGAGAGAGCGTCGATGGGGGGTGAGCGACGCCTTGGACACGCGTCGAGCAAGGATGGGAGATCACCGTCAGCGTGCCCGTCACAAGCCGTCGTCGTCCCGATATTAAAACCGTGTCAGACGTAAGACGCCTGCACGACGGCGACCCCCTGCCCGCATCGCTACTCCGAACGCGACCGCGGACGCGGGAACTATATGGGCGGGACCGGCACGCTCCGGTATGCGACTGCGTGGAACCGGCGTGCCGATGGTCACGCCCTTCGACGAGGACGGCGACGTGGACCACGACGCCCTTCGGGCGGTCGTCGAGTACCTCGAGAGCGGCGGCGTGGACTTCCTCGTCCCGTGTGGTTCGACCGGCGAGGCACCGCTGCTGACCGATACGGAGCGGACGGCGGTCGTCGAGACTGTCGCCGACGCCGCGGACCTCCCGGTCCTCGCGGGAACCGGCGGGGCGGGCTACCGCGCCACTCTCGACCGGACGGAACGGGCGGCCGACGCCGGCGCCGACGCCGCCCTCGTCGTCACGCCGTACTACTACGGCCACGACGCGACCGAACTCGCCGCGCACTACCGGGACGTGGCCGACGAGAGTCCGATTCCGGTGTACCTGTACAGCGTCCCCGGTCGCACCGGCGTCACCCTGGAACCGGAGACTGTGGGTGGGCTGGCCGAACACCCCGACGTCGTCGGTATCAAAGACTCGAGCGGGGACGTCGAACGACTGGGGCGGACAGTCAGGACGACGCCCGATAGCTTCACTACGCTCGTCGGTACCGGCGGCGTGTACGCGCACGGACTGGACGCCGGCGCCGACGGCGGTATCCTCGCGGTGGCGAACGCCGTCCCGGGCCTCGCGAGCGCGATCTTCGACCGCCACCGACGCGGCGAGACGGCCGCCGCACGCCGACAGAACGCCGAACTCGTCGCCCTCGATCGCGCCATCACGGCCAGACACGGCGTGCCCGCGCTGAAGGCCGCCCTCCGCGACGCGGGCGTGCCCGCCGGCCACGTACGACGGCCGCTCCGTGCGGCCGACGACGGCGCCGTAGCGGAGACCACGGCACTCCTCCGGGCCGCCCGCGAAGAATGACCGACTGGGGTGACCTCTTCGACCGCGCGGCGGCGGTGTCGGCAGACGTCGCCGCGGTGAGCGAGACCCTGACGAACCGCCGCGAGCGCCGGGCCGCGGCCACGGACGAGAGTGCCGGCCACGGGACCGACGAGTACGACGACCCGCCAGGAGAGGCGGTGCCGACCCGGGTCGTCGCCGACGCCGACGTCCTGGCGGCGGACCTCCTGGTCGGCGGTGCCGCCCGGGAGGCAGTCGATGCCGTCCGGGAGCACTCCTGGGTCACGCTTCTCGCCAGTGACGAGTTGCTGGCCGACGCCGTCGGGGTGGTCGAGACGCTGGCCGCGTCGAGTCTGGGGCCGGACCGGGCAGCGTCGCTCGTCGCCGACTGGCAGGAACGAGCCGCGAGCGAGTGCGTCCCGGTTCGGCACCCGCCCGGAGACCACCCCGGTCTGTCCTCGGCCTACCGCGGCGGTGCCGCACACCTCCTCACCTTCGACGACGGTCTCACGACGGCCCGGGCCGGCCTGAGCGTCCAGCCACACGCCGCCCTCAGCACGCGCCGTCCCGAGGCGTTCGCGGCGGTGTTCGACGCCGCCGCGCTGTACGAGACGACCGTCGGCGGCACCTATCCGGGGCCGGACCGCGACCCGCGAGAGTGAGAGTGAGAGTGACCGGTCAGAGTGTCCGGTTGTAGTAGCGCATGATGCGCCGGAGGACGGCGTCGGGTAGCAGGCCGGCGACGGCGACGACGGCACGCATCGTCAGTCCCGGGACGACGAGCGTCTGACCCCGCTGGAGGCCGCGGAAGCCCGCCCGAGCGACGCTGCGGGCGTCGAGCGTTGGCGTCGGGACGAGCGTTTCCGTCCGACTCTCCGTGTTCGCTCGCTCGTGGAAGTCGGTGTCCACGGGCCCGGGACAGAGACAGGTCACCGTCAGGTCGTCGTCGTGGTACTCGGCCGCCAGCGACTCCGAGAAGGAGCGACCGTACGCGTTCGCGGCGTAGTACACCGAGGACTTCGGTCCGGGGACGAAGGCGGCAGCACTCGAGACGGTCAACAGCTGTCCCGCTGACGGCCCGGCGAGGAGGTCGTCGATGAACAGTTTCGCGAGGTGGGTCGCGGCCCGCACCTTGACGTCCACGATACCGAGGTCGGCCTCGACGGCGGTCTCCGCGAACGGGCCGGCGTTGCCGAAGCCGGCGTTGTTGACGAGTGCCGTCACGTCGAGGTCGGCGTCGCTCACCGCCTCGTGAATCCGCTCGGGCGCGTCCGGGTCGGTGAGGTCAGCGACGAGGGGCACCGCCCGGACGCCGAAGCGGTCTGTGAGGTCCTCTGCCGTCTCGCGGAGGTCCGACTCGGTACGGGCCACCAGTACCACGTCGTGACCCGTGCCCGCGAACAGTCGGGCGAGTTCGTAGCCGATACCCCGCGTCCCGCCGGTGACGACGGCGGCTCCCTTCTCGCTCGGGGTGCCGGCCGCGTCGGTGTCCGCCGCGACGGCCTGCCGGCTGTCTTCCATGCGCTCACGCTGGTCGTGTTGGGTTTAGGTGTCCCGGTCCGCTCCGTCGCGGTCCCCGTGGTACCACTCGGCGAACTTCTCGAGCGCCCGTCCACGGTGACTGACGGCGTTCTTCTCCCGGGCCGCCATCTCCGCGAAGGTCTGTCCGTCGTACTCGAAGATGGGGTCGTAGCCGAAGCCGTCGTCGCCCCGGGGCGCGACGAGGCGACCGGTCACGCGACCCTCGAAGGTCTGGACGCCGTCCGGTTGGCGGTCGAGCGTCGTCGCGTCGCAGTAGGCGAGGACCACACGGAAGGAGGCGCGGTGGTCGTCCTCGGGTTCCGCGAGTCGCCAGACCCGTTCCGTACCCACGGTATCGTACACGAACGAGGAGTAGGGCCCGGGAAAGCCCCCGAGGGCGTCCACGAACAGGCCCGCGTCGTCCACGAGGACGGGCCCACCGACCGCGTCGTGTGCCTCGCGGGCGCCGGCGGCGGCAATCGTCGCGAGCGAGTCGCTCTGTATCTCCGTGTAGTCGTAGTCCACTCGCTCGACGCTGCCGTCGAAGTAGTCCTCCGCCTCCCGGGCTTTCCCCGGGTTCGAGGTGACGTACCTGAACACGCCGGCTCTCGGGCGGGCGGGGTCTAATCCTCGTCGGTCGCCGCGAGTCAGTCCTCGACGACGACCTCGACGGGATCGTCGTCGCCGTCGCCCTCCGCGGTCGCGGGGGCCTGCTGCTCGCGGTAGAACAACACGCCGGCGACGGCGAGGACCACCCAGGCCCGCCAGTTGGCCAGGTTCAGCGTGTAGCCGACGCCGAAGGGCTTCTCGACGAGCATGCCCTCGCCCGGCTGCCAGTACGACGAGAGCATCCGCCTGACGCTCGGTCGCTCGAAGTTGTACGGAACGCCGAACAGTTCGCCGGAACTCGGCTTGTCCTCGCTCATACGGAGTCATGGGCGAGCGAGGGTAAGAACGTTTGCGGTCGCCGACGGGAGGCAGTCGGCCGGGCGGAGGGCGAGCGGTCTTTTTATTCTCGAGGTGCCTGTGGGTGGTATGACCGTCAGAACGCGCCTGCAGGACAGTTTCCTCTCCGGGCTGTTGCTCGTGTTGCCGCTGGTCTTCACCGTGGTCCTGTTCAGGGTGGTGTTCCGGTGGACCATCGGCTTCGTGGACCCCGTCGTCGCCGTCTTGAGTCTCGAACGAGTGTTCGCGAACGAGCGACTGGTCGCACAGGCGGCGACCGCCGGCCTGATGTTCGCCGTCGTGACGCTCCTCGGCTTCGTCGCCGAGTCGTCCGTCGGCGACCGCGCGCTCGGTCGGATCGGCGGAGTCATCCGGTTCGTACCCGTCTTCCGGACCGTTTACGCCGGCGTCCGGCAGGTCGCCGGCTCCTTCACGGACCGCTCGGACCGGTACGAGAGCGTGGTCTTCGTTCGCTCGCCGTGGGAGGACGTCTACTCCATCGGCTTCGTCACCGGCGACTCTCCCGCGGACCTCGCGGCCCACACCGGAGAACCCGTCTTCAACGTGTACCAGCCGGGAGCGCCCAACCCGACCGCCGGACGA
>CAZEIO010000083.1:0-8006 GCA_964512525.1 uncultured Halobacteriales archaeon | reverse complement strand
GGTGGGGCACGCTCACCACGAACACGCCCCCCGGCCGGAGGACGCGGCGGGCCTCCCGGAGTGCTCCCTCGAGATCGGCGACCATCTGGAACACCCACTGCGAGGAGGCAACGTCGAAGCGGTCGTCCGCGAGCGGCAGGTTCGTCACGTCGCCGCGGACGAACGTCGCGGCGACGCCGTACTGGTCGCGCAGGTCGCGGGCGTACTCTAGCTGTTCGCCCGAGAAGTCAACGCCGACGACGGGGTCGGCACCGAGGGCGGCGGTGCCGACGCTGCCCTGCCCGCCGCCACAGCCCAGTTCGACGTACCGCTTGCCCTCGACGGTCTCCAGCAGTTCGGGCTGCTGGCCGCCCGGCGCGTCGGGGGCGAACGGCGACGGTGCCGGCGGCAGTTCGTCCAGACCGGTGTCGGCGGTCCACAGCGCTTGGAAGTCGTCGCTCCAATCGTCCCAGAGCCGCCGGTTCGCCTCGCGGTGGTCGGTCATCGCCGTCGGCGACAATCTCGGGCGCTCCGTGGTATCACTCTTTTGTCAGCGTGTGAGCGCGTGGCGGGGTGCGACGGCGGCGTCAGTCGGCGGCGACGCCGCCGTCGTCAGCCAGCGAGAGGAAGTTGCCGATGACCTCGTGACCGACGCCGGTCAGCACGGATTCGGGGTGGAACTGGACGCACTCGATGGGGTGGTCGCGGTGGCGGACGCCCATCACGAGGTCCTCGCCGCCCCCTGGGGCGGCGGTGTGGGCGGACACCTCGAGGCAGTTCGGCACCTCGGTCGCCACCAGCGAGTGGTAGCGACCGGCCGGGAACCGCTGGTCGAGACCGCGGAAGACGCCGTGACCGTCGTGGTGCACCCGCGACGTCTTGCCGTGGACCGGTTCCGGCGCCCGGCCCACCGCGCCGCCGTAGGCGTACACCGCGGCCTCGAGTCCGAGACAGACGCCGAGCGTCGGCACGTCGTGACTCACGTCGGTCAGGACCTCCGTGGTGACGCCGACGTCGCGGTCGTTCTTCGGGTGGCCCGGTCCCGGACTGATGACGATACCGTCCGGGTCGGCGGCCCGCACCTCGGCAACGTCGGCCGTGTTGCGCACCACCTCCGCCTCGGCACGCTGGGTGACGTACTCGACGAGGTTGTAGGTGAACGAGTCGAAGTTGTCCACGAGGAGGATCTTCACTGGCGGTCACCCCCGGCCGTCGGCCCGGTCACGCCCCCGTCGCCGTCCGCGACCGGTCCCGGCCGGTCGGCGTTCCGGTCCGCCGGCGTCGCCTCGTCGGGGACGCGGATGCGGTCGAGGGCGTCGAGGGTGCCTTCCATCTTGTGTTCGGTCTCGTCGTACTCGCTCGCCGGGTCGGAGTCGGCGACGATGCCCGCGCCGGGCCGCACCGTCACGCGGTCGAGTGCTGCGCCGTCTGTGCCGGTCGCGGCGCCGCGTTCGACCGTCGCCGTCCGGATGACGATAGCCACGTCGGCGTCGCCGGTCCACGCGTAGTAGCCGAGACCGCCGCCGTACACGCCGCGGGGGACGTCCTCCAGGTCGTCGATTATTTCCATCGCGCGGACCTTCGGGGCGCCGGTGAGTGTCCCCGCGGGGAAGGCCGCACGGGTGGCGTCGAAGGCATCTGGCGGTGCGTCGCGGCGGGCGGCCTCCGTGGGTTCGTCCGCCAGTCGGCCGGAGACGGTGGACTCGATGTGCTGGACGTGGGAGTACTTCAGGACGTTCATGAACTCCTCGACCTGGACGCTGCCAGGGTCGGCGACCTGTCGCACGTCGTTGCGAGCGAGGTCCACGAGCATCGTGTGTTCGGCGCGTTCCTTGTCGTCGGCGAGGAGTTCCCCGGCGAGACGGCGGTCCTCGACCGGACTCGCGCCCCGCGGACAGGTGCCGGCGATGGGATTGGCGGTCACGCGGTCGCCGGCCACGGAGACGAGCGTCTCCGGACTCGCGCCGACGACGCGGAGGTCGTCGAGACCGACGAGGTACATGTACGGCGAGGGGTTGACCTCGCGCAGGGCGGCGTAGAGACCGAGGGGGTCCACGTCGCCGTACAGTCGTCGCGACCGGGACAGGACGCACTGGTACACCTCGCCGTCGAGGACGGCTTCCTTCGCTCGCTCGACGGCCGCCTCGTAGCTATCGCGGTCGTCGGCCTCCTCGCGGTCGATTCGTGCCCCGCCCGGGTCGGGACTCGGCGCCGCCGCGAGGCGGTCACGGACTGCCGCGGCCTCCGCGAGGAGCGTGTCGTACGTCTCGCCGGCGTCCTCGCCGGGCCGCAGCGGCGGCGTGGCGACGAGTTCGACGCTCTCCTCGCGGTGGTCGAAGGCGAGGACCCGCGTCGCGAGGACGAAGCCCGCGTCGGGCACCCGCGTCTCGGGTCGCTCCAGTCCAACCTCGGCCAGGTGGGCGTCGTACACCGCGTCGTACGAACAGAAGCCGACGAGACCGCCGTTCAGTCGCGGCCGGGCGGCCCGCCGGTCACCGCCGTCGAAACCCGTCCCGCTCTCGCCGGTACCGGAGTCGCGGTCGAACCCGGCGAGACGGACGTCCGGCAGGGCCGTCCGCAGGGCGTCGAAGGTGTCGGTCCCGGGGTCGTCGGTGCCGGCGCTTTCGGTCACGACCGACGCCCGGTCGCCGAGAGGGTCCACCTCGACGGCCGCCTCTCGGACGGTGACGGCCGCCAGCGGGTCGTAGCCGACGAACGAGAAGCGGGCGTGGCGGTCCACGCTGTCCGCGCGGAAGGCACCGTCCGGGTCGCTGGAGGGCGTCTTGCCCGCGCTCTCGAGGAGGAAGGCGTGGTCGGGGTCGCCGACGGCGGCGTCCTCGCCGGTCCGCCCGCTGAGCGCCGCGTACGCCGACAGGGGCGTCACGTCGGCGTCGAGGCCGACGCCGAGTCGCACCACCGCCGGCCGTTCGCCGTCGGCGAGTTCGACGTACTCCTCGCGGTCGAGGTCGGGAGTGACGCTCACGCGTCGCCACCTCCGCTCGGCTCCGGTCGGTCGGGCGCACCGCGACCGGCGCCGCCGGCCGTCCTCTCGCTCTCGTCCGGTCCGGGGTCCGTGGCCCGTGCCGCGTGGACGAACCGGGTCACTGCGTCCGGTTCCTTCACGCCGCCCGTCCGCTCGACGCCACTCGCCACGTCCACGGCGTACGGCCGGACGGTCCGGACGGCACGCCGGACGTTCGACGGCGTGAGTCCGCCGGCGAGAAAGACCGGTGTCTCCAGGTCTGCGGTCGCCTCGCGGGTGCGCGCCCAGTCGTGCGTCTCGCCGGTGCCACCCGCGCCGTCGTCGTCGAGGGAGTCCACCAACAGGGCGTCGGCGACGCCGTCGTACCGGTCGAGGGCGGCAGTGTCGGCCGCACCGACGGCCACGAGAACGTCCACGGAGAGTTCGCTCCCGATCCGCAGCACTCGCCGGGGACTCACGTCGCCGTGTACCTGCACCGCGTCGGGTTCGACGCGGTCCACGAGTTCGCGCACGCGGCCGGTGGTCGAGGCCATCGTCACGAGGACGGTCGAGACGCCGGGTGGCGCGGCCGCGAGCGTCTCGCGAGCGCGGTCGGCGCTCACCGCCCGTGGGGTGTCAACCGAGACGTCCACGATGGCACCGAGGAGGTCCGCCCCGGCCGTCACCGCGGTCCGGAGGTCTTCGGGACCGGTCAGACCGCAGATCTTGACCCGAGTGTGCCGGGCCATCTCACTGGGCGGCCCGGTTGCCGGTCAGCGACGCCAGCGCCTCCGTCGCGGCGCCGCTCTCGATGGACTCGCGGGCCCTTGCGACGCCCGCCTCTAGCGTCTCGGCCTGGCCGGCGACGTAGATGGCTGCACCGGCGTTCGCGAGGACGACGTCCCGCTTGGCGCCGCCGACCTCGCCGGCGAGGATGCCCCGCAGGTCCGCGGCGTTCTCCGCGGGCGTGCCGCCGGCGGCGTCGGTGACGTCGTGGGTCGCCAGTCCGAGGTCGGACGGCGAGAGGGTGTACTCCGCTATCTCGTCGCCGGTCACCTCGGCCACGCGAGTCTCGTCGTGGACTGCGACCTCGTCGAGACCGTCGCCGTGGACGACCAGCGCCCGTTCGACGTCCATCCGGGCGAGTGCCCGCGCGAGGACGGGCACGAGGTCGGGGTCGTACACGCCGACGACCTGTGCGTCGGCGCCGGCGGGGTTGGTCAGCGGACCGAGGACGTTGAACACGGTACGCATGCCGAGTTCGCGTCGCGGACCGATGACGGCCTTCATCGCGGGGTGGAACACCGGCGCGAGCATGAACCCGACGCCCTCGCGTTCGATGGTCGCCTCGACGTCCTCGGGGTCGGCCTCGACGTCCACGCCGACTTCCTCGAGGACGTCCGCGCTGCCGGAGGCCGAGGAGACGGAGTAGTTGCCGTGCTTGGCGACGGTGACGCCCGCGCCGGCGGCCACCATCGCCGCCGTGGTGGAGACGTTGATAGTGTCGTGGTCGTCTCCGCCCGTGCCGCAGGTGTCAACCAGCGGCGAACGGTCGGGCGTGATGGTGCGGGCGGCGTCGCGCATCCCCTCGGCGAGACCCGCTATCTCGGCCTCCGTCTCGCCCTTCGCCCGCAGGGCCGTCAACAGGGCCCCGATCTGTGCCTCGGTGGCCTCCTCGAAGACGAGTCGGGCCGCCTCGCGGGCCTCCGTCTGCGAGAGGTCGCCGCCGTCGGTCACGCGCTCGACGAACTCCTGTATCTGGCTCATGGGTGTACGAATCTGTGTATCAGTGCCCAACTCTGTCCACTAACTTAACACTGTCGCGTTCCGACCCGGGTGACTTCCGTTAGGTTCAAATGCAGTCCAGAAGTACGGTTCGGTCGCAGGGGTTCGTGGTCTAGGCTGGTTATGACACCTCCTTGACATGGAGGAGGTCGGCAGTTCAAATCTGCCCGAACCCACTCGGTTCTGCCCGTCGCATCACCGGACACCTTCCGAGGCGGGCGTGTCGCGACGCTCTCAGACCTCGACGACGCCGTTCTCCAGCGTCCCGATTCCCTCCATCTCGATGGTGACGTGGTCGCCCGCTTGCAGGGTGAACTCGTCAGGCGGAACCAGCGAGGTGCCGGTCAGCAGGACCGACAGTTCCGGAACGTGGTTGTGGCGGGTGTACCAGTCGGCCAGTTCCTCGCAGGTCCGGACCATCTCCGCCGTCGTCGTGGCGCCGTCGTACACCGTCTCCCCGTCGCGCTCGACGGTCATCGACATCCGCAGGTCGTGGGGGTCGGTGACCGTCCCGGGGGAGGCGACGCAGGGGCCGATCGCACACGAGCGGTCGTACACCTTCGCCTGCGGGAGGTAGAGCGCGTTCTGGCCCTCTATGTCGCGACTGCTGACGTCGTTGCCGACGGTGTACCCGACGACACGCCCCTCGTACAGCACCGCGGCCAGTTCGGGTTCCGGAACGTCCCAGTCGGAGTCCCCCCGGACGCCGACGTCGTCTCCCGGTCCGACGGTTCGCTCTGGCGTGGCCTTGAAGAACAGTTCCGGGCGGTCGGCGTCGTACACGTCGAGGTACAGTTCCGGCATGCCGCTCTCTGCTTCGCGGGCCTGTTCGCTGATCCGGTAGGTGACGCCGGCAGCCCACACCTCGTCGGGAACGACCGGTCGAACGGCCGCCGCCGTGAGGTCGAGGTCGGCGGTCACCTCGCAACCGGGGGCGGCCGCGACCACCTCGCGTGCGAGGTCGTCCACCGTCCGGCCGGCGTCCGCGGCCGCACGTGCCAGCGCCCGGAACGAGTCGAGGTCGCTCCGGGCGGCCGCGAGGTCGAACGTCCCGTCGTCGTTGCGGGCGACCAGCCCGCGTTCTCGCTCGGAGTCCACGCTGAAGTACTGCATCGTCGGGCGTACTGCCCCCCCGACCGTAGTTGTATGGGAGTCACCGCCGCCCAGTTCGCCGACCGAACCGAAACACCGGTGGTCGTGGGGCCGCGAGTGGGGTGTTATGACGACGCACCACAACTACGTGGGCGGCGAGTGGGTCGAGGCGAGCACCGGCGAGACGTTCGCGGTGGAGAACCCCGCGAACACCGACGAGACGGTCGCCCGGTTCCAGAAGTCCGACGAGGCGGACGCGGCGCGGGCCGTCGAGGCGGCCGTCGCGGCGGAGAGCGAGTGGGCCGGGACCCCCGGTCCCGGCCGGGGAGCCGTTCTCAACCGCACCGCCCAGATTCTCGAGGAGCGCAGGGCGGCGCTGACCGAGTTGCTCTCCCGCGAGGAGGGCAAGACGACAGACGAGGCACGCCCGGAGGTACAGCGCGCGATAGACATCTTCTACTACTACGCCCAGAAGGCCCGGGAGTTCGGTGGCACCGTTCGTCCGGCCAGCGGCGACCACACGCAACTGTACACGCTCAAGGAACCGATGGGCGTCGCCGGGCTGATCACCCCCTGGAACTACCCGATCGCGATCCCGGCCTGGAAGATCGCCCCCGCGCTGGCGACGGGCAACACCGTCGTGTTCAAGCCCGCCTCACAGGCGCCCGGGGTGGGCCGGGAGATCGTCGCGGCACTGGACGAGGCCGGAATCGCCGACGGCGCGATCAACTTCGTGACCGGTCCCGGTAGTTCCGTCGGCGAGACGTTCGCGACCCACGACGACGTGGACGCCGTCTCCTTCACCGGATCCTCGACGGTCGGCAACCAGGTGTACGACGCCGCGACCGACGCCGGCAAGCGCGCACAGACGGAGATGGGCGGAAAGAACCCCGTCGTCGTGACCGACAGCGCCGACGTCGAGGCGGCGGTCGAGATAGCCGGCAGCGGCGCCTTCGGCGTCACCGGGCAGGCCTGCACCGCGGGCTCGCGGGCCATCGTCGACTCCTCCGTCGCCGAGGCGTTCCTCGACGGGATCGTGGACTACGCCGAGTCGCTGACCGTCGGCGCAGGTACCGAGGGCGCGGATATGGGCCCGCAGGTCAGCCAGAGCGAACTCGACGGCACGATGGAGTACGTCGAGATCGGCCAGGCGGAGGGTGCGACCCTGCTCACCGGCGGCGGCCGACCCGAGGGCCGCGCGTACGAGGACGGGTACTTCGTCGAGCCGACGGTGTTCGCCGACGTCACCCCGGAGATGCGGATCGCCCGCGAGGAGATCTTCGGGCCGGTGCTGTCGGTGCTCACCGTCGATGGCTTCGACGAGGCCGTCGCGGTCGCCAACGACGTCCCGTACGGTCTCTCGGCGAGCGTGGTCACCGAGGACCACACGGAGGTCCACGAGTTCGTCCGGCGGGTGGAGTCCGGTGTCGTCAAGATCAACGAGAAGACCACCGGGCTGGAACTGCACGTACCCTTCGGCGGCGTGAAGAACTCCTCCAGCAACACCTTCCGGGAGCAGGGCAAGGCCGGCCTAGAGTTCTTCACGACGACCAAGACCGTGTACGAGAACTACTGAGGCGGCGTCGACGGGGTCGCCCCGGCCGTGCGACGGGAGACGGTTTTAGTGGTCACCCCGAGAACGCCCGGGGCATGGCCCCGGAGATAACCCGGATCGAGAGCATCGAGTTCGGCTATCCGCTGGCGGACGTCGGCACCGACGGCAACGGGTTCAACCTCGTCTACGACCCCGGCTCGACCACCGAGCGGAAACTGTTCGCCCTCCGCATCCACACGGACGCGGGCATCGTCGGCGAGTTCGTCGGCGGCAACTCGCCCGCGGCGGCCCAGTACAACACCTTCGCGGACTACCTGATCGGGAAGAATCCTCTCGCCCGCGAACGCCACTGGAGCGAGATAAAGCGCGCGCTGCGCAAGTACGACCGCATGGGGATGGGACCGATCGACATCGCGCTGTGGGACATCGCGGGCAAGCACTACGACGCCCCCATCCACGAGTTGCTCGGCACCTACCGCGAGCGCCTGCCGGCGTACGCATCGACGTACCACGCCGACGACGACGGCGGCCTGGACTCCCCCGAGGCGTACGCCGACTTCGCCGAGGAGTGCCTGGAGATGGGCTACGGCGGCTTCAAGATCCACGGCTGGGGCGGCGGCGACGACCGTCGCA
>CAZEIO010000082.1:0-8027 GCA_964512525.1 uncultured Halobacteriales archaeon | reverse complement strand
GTCACCGCGTCGGCCACGTCGAGCATGTTGACGGTGTCCTCGCGGTTGTACGCCACCAGTTCGTCGAGCGCCCGCCGGTCGCCACGGCGCTCGTAGTCGTACCAGAGGCGAACGGCGTCCTCGCCGGAGACGTCCGGGCGGTCACGGCCGATCCCGAGTGTCCGTTCGACTCCCGAGAGCCCGCCGGTGAGATCCAGTCGCCGGCAGGGGTAGATGAGGTCGAGGTGGGCCGTGTCCACCGACACGTCGAACGACGTCTCGAGGAAGGGCACGTCGAAGCGGGCGCCGTTGTAGGTGACGACGAGAGGCGCGTCGTCGAACCGTCGCTGCAGGCGCTCGGCGTCCAGGTCGCGCCCCCGAACCAGCGTCTCGGTGTCGCCACCCTGGTGGAAGCTCACGGTCGTCACACGGTCGCGATGTTCGCTCAGGCCGGTCGTCTCGATGTCGAAAAAGAGCGCCTCGTCGCGGTAGTCCTCGTAGAGGCGCCACACCTCGCCCTGCGGCAGGCGGCGCTGGAAGTACGTGGTGTCGTCGGCCGCGAGTCGTCGCCGTGCGTCGGCGACGAACCGTTCGATGCGGTCGGCCGTCGTCTCTCCCACCGACCGCACGTCCACGTCGCGGTCGAAGTCGTCCCAGGTCCTGACGCCGGCCCGCCAGAGCCGTCGTTCGGTCGTCTCGCCCACCCCCTCCACCGGAACGAAACTGTTCTCGACGCGCACACCGTATCGTGGGGGGGACGGCACCTAAACCTGCCCGTTACCGGAGGAACCGTCGGACGACTCAGAGCCCCTCGTACTCGACGATGGCCTCGCGCCACGCGTCGGGCATCGCCCGTGGTCGGCCCGTCTCGGGGTCGAGAGCGACGAGCGTGGCCGTCGCCGTCGCCACGCGGTCGTCGCCGTGTTCGACGCGGTAGGACTGCTCGACGCTCGACTCGCCGAGAGCGGTCGTCCGGACCGACACCGTGACCGCGCCGGTGGGGTCGCGGACTGGTGCCTCGAACGCGAGTTCGAGGCTGGCGAGAGCGCCGTTGCCCGTCCCGAGCGAGTCGCCGACGACCCGTTCGAGGTAGTCCACGCGGGCCTGTTCGACGTAGGTCGCGTACACGGCGTTGTTCACGTGTCCGGCCGCGTCGAGGTCGCGGTACCGAACCGGCACCGTCGTCGAGAAGCGGTACTCCGCCGCCGCGTTCGAGTCCATAGCCGGCCTTCGCTGTCCCCTGGCAAGTCGGCTTCGAGACGGGACGGACCGGCCGCCCGCGACCGGGAAAGGCTGGTAAGCCCGCGGTGTCACCGGACGACCGTGGACCGCGCAGACCGCTTCTTCGTCGCCGTGGTGGCGGTGACCGCACTCCTGATCCTCGGTGGCCTCCTCCTCGCGTTCCTGTGAGCGGTCGGCGGTGGGAGGGCCAGACGGCCCCGCCTACTCGGCCGCGACGGCGCGGAGAAACGCCAGCAGTCGCTCGCGGTACGTCTCCGGTGACTCGAAGCAGTCCGGCGCGTCCGGGAGCGGTTCGACCGGGTAGAAGCCGCCGGCGGCGACCATGTCGGTGTCGCGGTCCCAGAGTGCTATCCACGCGTCCACGGCGACGCCGCGGTCGTCGCCGTCGGCCGGGTCGGGCGGCACTCGCGCCCGGTAGCGGGCGGCCCGGACGCGCCGGTCGCCGACCGGCAGGCGGCGTCGTTCGGCCTCCGTCACGTCGGCGAACCCCCGGTCAGCGAGGTCGGCCGCGAACTCGGAGCGGGCCCGGGGAAAGGCGACCGTCCGCACCACGAGGTCCGCGATACGGGGGGTCAGCGGCGGCGTCGTCGTCAGCCGCGCACAGAACACCCCCCGCCAGAGGCGGTCGCGGCCGGTCGCCGCCCGCACCCGGTCGGCGAGGGCACGGTCGCCGTACAGCGCCCGGCTGGAGTCCACGGTCACCAGTCGCTCGTCGCCCATACGGTGTTCGCTGGTCTCGACCAGTTCCCAGCGGTCGGCCGCCGCGACGGACGACGGCACCGGCAGTCCGTCCGCGGCGGCACCGGTGTCCGGGGACTCCCCGCCCCGGGTGTCGGCCGCGTCTCCCTGCCGGCGCTCGGTCACGACCGCGTTTCGGCCCCGCGGCACATACCCGTTGTGCCGCCGGCGGGCGACGGAAAGACGTATTGGCGGGCGCCGGAGTCTTTCGGGCATGACCGATCGGGCCGGACACTCCGGTGCGGACGCGGACGGAGACGCCGACGGAGACACAGCGGTCGACGCGAACCGGGCGGCGACCGACGGCGAGACGGGTGACGCCGGACACGGCCACGACCACGACCACCACCCGGGCGACGGCGAAACGGCGGTGTCGGTGGACTGGGGCGAGACCGGTCTCGTCCCCGCCGTCGCGCAGGACGTCACCACCGACGCGGTGTTGATGCTCGCGTACGTCTCGCCGGAGGCACTCGCGGCCACCCACGAGACGGGCCTCGCACACTACCACTCCCGCAGCCGGGACGAACTCTGGCAGAAGGGCGAGTCGAGCGGCCACGTCCAGCGGGTCGAGTCGGTCCGCGTGGACTGCGACGGTGACGCCCTCCTCTACCGGGTGCACCAGGAGGGCGGCGCCTGTCACACCGGCTTCGAGTCCTGCTTCTACCGCGACGCCGACGGCACGGTCGTCGGCGACCGGGTGTTCGACCCCGACGAGGTGTACGATGGCGAGGAGTGAGGGCGGCCGGCGCGACGCCGCGAGTGTCGTGGACGAACTGGCGGCAGCGAACCGGGCGTACCGCGACGTCGAGGAGCGCATCGAGTCCGTCGGCGAGACGACGGTCGAGCGCGTGGCGTCGGTGCTAGACGACGCCGAAGCCCTCCTGAACCGCTACGAGGGCCGGGCGACCGGCACGGGCGGCGAGGAGTTTCGCGAGTTCGTCAAGATGCAGGCCGAGATCGAGGCGTTCGTCGAGGACCTCGACGACGACCTCCGCCACCGCGACGCCCTCGAGGCCGTCGAGGCGGCACTCGACAAGCGCCGCCTCAGCGAGTCGGACTTCCGGCGGGCCCGCGAGGCACTCGCCCCCGCCCGCGAGACGGCGAAACTCCTCGACGAGCGAGCGAGCGCCCGCGAGCGCTGTCGCGACGCCAGACGGGCGGTCCGGGACCGCCTGGAGACCGTTCGCGACGAGATAGCGGACCGCGAGCAGATACGGCGCTACGGTGACACCGACCTCGACGCGTCGGTCGAGCGACTCCGGGAGCCAATCGAGGCGCACAACGACGCCGCCCGCGAGGCGTTCCGGGAGTTCAGGCGGTCGGCACCCGCCCGGGAGGTACTCGCGTGGGTCCGCACGACGGAGGAGTACCCGCTGGTGGACTACCGCCAGCCGCCGAGCGACCTGCGGCGGTACGTCGAGGGGGCCGACGCCGGCGAGGAACCGATCCCGACGCTGCTAGAGTACGCCGACTACTCCCGGTCGAAACTGGCACACTACGTCGAGGACCCGGCCGAGCTGAAGCGTCGCGTCGCCACCGAGCGGACGTACCTCGAGCGACTGTCGGCCGACCCGCTGACGGTCGCGTGGCCGCCGCCGCCCGCCGGCGAACTCCGGCACCGTGGTCGCGAGATAGTGGCCGTCCTCGGCCGCTTCGCCGACGACCCGGTCGTCGAACGGGCGCGGGCCGTCCGCAGGCTGGTCTTCGACGACGACTACGAGCGCCTGCGCGACGCCGCCGTGGCCCGCGACCGCCTGCGCGACGAGGACCGCCAGAAGCTGGCGAACGGGGAACTGGCCGCGGAACTCGAGGACCTGCGCGCGACGGCCGAGGAACTGGAGCGCGCCCTCGAGGAGTTCCCGCGGCGGTAGTCCGGACGAGCCAGCCACACGAGACGGTTGCCGGCGGACGAGAGCGCTACGACCTGACACCGACGCGGCGGCCGCCGGGGGCGCACTGGCGGGACGTGCGGGGCGGTGTGGAGCCGACATCTCCCTCGGCCCCTCGACGCCGCGTGACGGCGTGCTCGGGGTCGAGGCAGTGCAGTCGGTGCCTCGTCGGCGGATATCGTGCGCTTCTCGGAGTTACCCGACGACGAGCGGTCGCTCCTCCGGACGGCCATCGAGGAAGACGGCGTGGCGGTCTGTCTCGACGACGGGACACGGGCCGGCGTCCTGCGGTCGTTCGCCGACAGGGTGAGCGCCGACACGCACCTCGGGACTGACGCGGAGACGCACGGCCTGTGGGTGCGGCTCACCGACGTCGTCGGGGCAAGCACGGCGGCGTCGCCGTCGGTCGCCGACCGCCCCTGCTGTTGACCGAGCCTCAGAGCCGGTCGGCCACCGGCGGGGCGGCACTGACCGCCGAGACCGGTCGCTCGACGGTGTCGGTGCCGACGACACGGTCCGCGCCGGCGCGGGCGAGAGCGACCCGGGCGTCGCCGACGAGCATGGGGTGGACGCAGGCGACCACGACCCGGGTGGCACCCTGTTCGCGGAGGGCAGAGACGGCAGCGCTCGTCGTGGACCCCGTGGCGACGATGTCGTCCACGACGACGGCGGGTCGGCCCTCGGCGGCGACCTCGGCGGGCCGGAGCGTCACCTCGGAACCGGAGTCGCGGGTCTTCTCGAAGGCGTCCACGTCGCCGGTGCCGTAGGCGTCCCGGACCGAGCGGGCGAGGTCGCGGGCGCCCTCGTCGGGGGCGAGAAAGAGCGGGTCCACGAGGTCGCCGAGCGGTTCCGCGAGGCGGGCGGCGGCAGCGACGGCCTCGGCGGGCGGGTCGAAGAACTCACAGACTGCACGCTCGTGTGGCGTGACCGTCAGCACGCGGTCGGTGCCGGTCGAGACGGCGCGGGCGACGGCCCGTGCCGAGACGGGGTAGCCGGTCGGGTCGGCCTCGCGTTCGGGCGCGGCGGGACGGTCCTGGCGGGCGTAGCCCATGTACGGGAGGACGGTGACGACTTCGCTCGCGCCGGCCTCGCGGACGGCGTCCTGTAGCTGGAGACACTCGAGATGGGCGGCCGGCGTGGTCGTCGAACAGACGACGACCGCGCGGTCGCCGTCGAAGCCGGGCGCGGCGGCGAGCAGTTCGTCGTCGGGAAACCGGTGGTAGCGGACGGGCGCGAGTGGCTCGTCGAGGGCGGCCGCGAGAGCGGTCGCGAACGACTGTGCCGTGGACCCGGCGACGATCATCACTCGGGTCACGGACGGCCCGGCCCTTCGCCGTTTCGGTCGGCCGCCAGGGGCGGTCGGGCGGGTGGCTCGCGGGGGGTCGAGTCGAGAGTCGGCACGGAGCGGGCCGGAGCGGAGCGGAACGGCTTTGAGCCACGCGGTGCCAGTAGCGACCGAATGGAGCTGTTCGGTTCCAGCGGCGTTCGCGGGGTCGCGAACGAGGAGTTGACGCCGGACCTCGCGCTACGGGTGGCCCGCGCCGCCGGCACCGTCTGGGACGCCGACCGGGCCGCCGTCGCCCGCGACACCCGGACGACGGGGCAGATGCTGGCCGACAGCGTCGCGAGCGGACTGGCCTCGACCGGCGCCGACGTGGACCGCCTCGGGGTCGTCCCCACACCGACCGCCCAGCGCCACGCCGAGCGCGAAGGCGTCCCGCTGGTCGTCGTCACCGCGTCGCACAACCCCCGCGAGTACAACGGGATCAAGCTGGCCGGTCCCGACGGGGTCGAACTCTCCGTCGCCGACCTAGAGCGCATCGAGACGACGCTGCACGAGACGTCCTTCGCGACCGCGTCGTGGGACGAGGTGGGCCAGAGCGAGTCGGTCGAGGGCGTCGCCCGCGAGTACGTCGCGGCGGTCGTCGCCGCGGTGGACCGCGAGCGCATCGCCGACGCCGACCTGACGGTGGCGCTCGACCCCGGCCACGGCGCGGGGTCGCTCACCTCGCCGCAACTCTTCCGGGACCTCGGCTGTCGCGTCGTCACCGTCAACGCCCAGCCCGACGGTCGCTTTCCCGGCCGCGACCCGGAGCCGGTCCCGGAGAATCTCGACGACCTCGGACGACTGGTCCGCGCGACGGACGCCGACCTCGGCGTGGCTCACGACGGCGACGCCGACCGCGCCGTCTTCTACGACGAGACGGGCACGCCCGTCGAGGGCGACGCCGCCCTCGCCGCGCTGGCCCGTGCGGAACTCGAACCCGGCGACGCCACCGTCTCGGCGGTCAACGTCTCCCAGCGCCTCGTGGACGTCGTCGAGGAGTGCGACGCCACGCTCGAACTGACGCCCATCGGCTCGACCCGCATCGTGAGCCGCATCCGCGAACTGCAGGCCGCCGGCGAGCGTGTCCCCGTCGCGGGCGAGGGCAACGGCGGCGTCATCTTCCCCGACTACCGGGTCGCCCGCGACGGCGGCTACACCGCCGCACGCTTCCTCGAACTCGTCGCCGACCGCCCCGCGAGCGAGGTGATAGCGCCCGTCTCCGGCTACCACAACGTCCGGCTGAACATCGCCTACGGCGACCGCGAGGAGCGCGACCGGATGCTCGACGCCGTCGGGCGACTCGCCGACCGCGAGCGGACGGAGGCGGGTGCCGAACTGACGACCATCGACGGCTACCGGCTGGACTACGGCGACGCGTGGGTGCTCGCCCGCCCCTCCGGAACGGAGCCACTTGTCCGCGTGTACGCCGAGGCGGGTGAGCAAGCCCGCGCCCGCGACCTCGCGGAGCGGGTGCGAGACGCGATGCTCTCGGCGGGCGACTGAACGGAGCGGGCGTACTCCCGGCGACCGCCGACCACCGCGCGGCGACTACTCCGCGGTCGGCTCCCGCTCCCGGCGCAGCGGCGAGACGGCGACGCGGACGGTGACGCCCTCGACCTCGTAGGTCTCGCGGCGGGTGTCCGCGCCGTCTCGACCGTCGCCGTCGGCGAACGCGTCCACGGCCGTCGCGCCGCTCGCGAGGTCGGCGGCCCGCACCTCCCGTTCGATGAGGTCGTCGTGGCGGGCGACGAGGTCGGCCACGCGGTCGTCACCGACGGCGTAGGCCATGCGGACCTCCTGGTCCACGTCGAGGTCGAGATCGGCCCGCATCTCCTGGGCGCGGCGGATCACCTCGCGGGCGTAGCCCTCGCTCTCGATGTCGTCGGTGAGGCCGGCGTCCACGTACACCGCGCCGCGGTCGGTGCCCTCGACGGCGACCGTGGCCGCGGCCACGTCGTCCGGGGTGCGCGTGACGAACGAGACCATCGCCTCGGAGAGAGAGACGGGGTCGTCGAGGCGGTCGTTCACCGCCGCCTGCAGGGCGTCGAGGTCCGGTTCCTCGACCTCGGCGGCGTTCAGCGCCTCCATCACGTCTTGGGCGCGGGCGCCGAACTCTGGACCGAGGAGGCTCATGTCGGCCTCGGCGGAGTAGGTGAGTTCGGCCCACTCCTCGTCCGGGCGGACGAGTTCGACGGTGCGGGCGTTCAGGCGGTCGGCGACGAGGTCGCGGTGTCGTTCGACGGCGTCGGCCAGTTCGGCGTCGCCTGCGGCGACGACGAGGCGGCGGACTGGCCAGCGGAGACCGCGTTCGGCCTGGTCGCGGGCGTTGCGGCCCCCGGCCTCCACCGCACGGAGGAGGCGGACGTCGGCCTCCAGGTCGGCGTCGGTCCAGTGGTCGTCCGGTTCGGGCCAGTCGCGCATGTGGACGGTCGGCAGGGCGCCGTCGCCGTGGAGGACGCCGTACAGTCGCTCGGCGAGCATCGGCGTGAACGGCGCGAGCAGGGCGGTCACCTCGTCAAGCACCCGGAACGTGGTGGCGTACGCCGCCGTCTTCGAGGCGGAGTCGCCCTCCTCCCACATCCGCTCGCGGACGGCCTGGACGTAGAAGCGGGAGACGTCCTCGACGAGGAAGTCGAGCAGGCGGTCGAGGGCGCGGTCCTGCCGGAACTCCTCCCAGTCCTCGGTCATGCGCTCCTCGACCGTCTGGAGGCGGGCGAGCACCCAGCGGTCCACGAGTTCGAGGTCGTCCTCCACGTCGGCGGGGTCGGTGTCGGGGTCGAACCCGTCGAGGCGGATGGACGGCAGCGGGAAGCGGAAGACGTTCCAGAGGGTGTTGAGTTTCCGCCGGACGG